>CAZGVP010000481.1:0-2427 GCA_964529135.1 uncultured Caulobacterales bacterium
CTCTATCTGCTTTACCATTCGCCCATGTTGTTCATGCTTACCCATGGCTCTTGCGGAGCAAGGGCTCTGCCGCGCTGTAGCAGCTCAATCGAAATCCCATCTGGTGAGCGTATAAATGCCATATACCCATCGCGAGGGGGCCTATTGATGATAACACCGCCATCAACAAGCCGTTGGCAAATTTCATAAATATTGTCCACACGGTAAGCCAGATGTCCAAAATTGCGCCCGCTTGCATAGGCTTCTTGATCCCAATTATAAGTTAACTCAACCATAGGCGCATTTTTTGCCTCAGCATCCTGACTATCACCAGGTGCCGCTAAAAATATAAGTGTAAACCGACCCTTCTCATTTTCCTTGCGGGAAATCTCTTTCAGGCCCAGTTTTGCACAATAAAAATCAAGTGACGCTTCCAAGTCTCTCACACGCACCATCGTGTGCAAATATTCCATCGCCATTTTATACTCCGTAATATGACTTAATATTATCGCGCACGTATAATTTCATCACGTAAATAACCCGGCCTGGTCTTATGATAATGGCGCAAAAACAACGTTACAATTAGCAACCAAGCTGATATAACGCCAAAAAAATAATAAAATCCGCTCAAATTCTGCGCATAAATAAGAGCGGTTTCAGTAGGGGCGGTATCAAACAAAATGACCTTACCGTCTGAAATAAATAAATTGTCGGCAACCTCAGCAGAACGCGGCACAATCCCTATTTTGACCCCAAGCCACAAAAGAACATACAGCAGCATAAAAATCACTGGCAGAGAAAGTAAAAATGCAGATATGCATCCAATCCAATAGCCTGGGTAGCGCGGAAAATGAGTGCGATGAAATACGGTATAAAAACTCTCACGATCGAGATGATCGACAAACTTCGGCTCATTCTTTTGGAATATATCCCACTCATAATCTGAGGCATCGCGCAATTGAGCACTGACACGTCGCTTCCACAACCAGTAAATACCAACCATTCCCGCGACTATGGATATAATTATTAGATAAAACCAGAGCATTTAGTACTCGTTACCTGCTATAGCGAAATATTATGGCATATTGGAAGGTGAACGCAAGAAAGCGACTGGCAGCACTTAATCCAGCCCGAGAAGCAACCTCAAGAATACCAATTCGCGATAGTAGTAAGAATGCCGCTATCAGTAAACTCGCTTCTTCGGCTCCACATATTTCATTTCATCTGTCAGCGTGTAATCATGCACTGGGCGATAATCGATAGTAACTTTTCCATTCGAGAACCAAGATGCGGTATGTTTCATCCAGTTATCATCATCGCGATCAGGAAAATCCTCGCGCGCATGAGCTCCTCGACTCTCCGAGCGATTAGCCGCTGACTCCATTGTCACCATAGATTGCGCAATGAGATTATCAAATTCCAGCGTTTCAACGAGATCGGTATTCCAAACCATCGAGCGATCTGTAACGCCAACATTTTGCATATCGTTATAAACATCTTTAATGCGCACACGCCCCTCTTCCAGAGTCTCACCCGTACGAAAGACAGCACAATTTTCCTGCATCACCCGCTGCATGTTACCACGCAGTTTAGCCGTTGGCATACCGCCATCTGCATAGCGGAACCGGTCAAGGCGCGCGAGCGCATCCTGACCCGCATCAGCCGGTAAGCTTGGGTTTGGCGCTTTAGCATCTAGAATATCGCCGCAACGCTGGCCTGCAGCTCGGCCAAACACAACAAGATCAATCAATGAATTGGAACCAAGACGGTTCGCACCGTGTACAGACACACAGCCCGCCTCACCAATCGCCATCAAACCCGGCACCACTACATCTGTGTCATCACCTCTTTTGGTCACCACTTCACCATGATAATTAGTTGGAATACCCCCCATATTATAATGGACAGTCGGTATAACCGGGATAGGCTCCTTTGTAACATCGACCCCAGAGAAAACTTTTGCTGATTCAGAAATTCCTGGCAAGCGTTGTGCCAACACAGCAGGATCGAGGTGATTCAGGTTCAGGTGAATGTGATCCTTATTTGGACCTACCCCGCGCCCTTCGCGAATTTCAATCGTCATTGACCTAGATACAACATCACGCGACGCAAGATCTTTGGCAGACGGAGCATAACGCTCCATAAACCGCTCGCCTTCAGAATTGGTGAGATACCCGCCTTCACCCCTTGCACCCTCAGTAATCAAAACCCCAGCACCGTAAATACCTGTAGGGTGGAATTGAATAAACTCCATATCCTGCAACGGCAACCCGGCGCGAAGCACCATCGCATTACCATCCCCAGTACAAGTATGAGCGGATGTACAGGAGAAATATGCACGGCCATAGCCACCTGTAGCGAGTACAACCATTTTAGCAGAAAAACGATGAATTGTACCATCATCAAGGCGCCACGCCATCAAGCCAACGCATTCGCCTGCATCATTCA
>CAZGVP010000482.1:0-2424 GCA_964529135.1 uncultured Caulobacterales bacterium
GTCGATCCCGGCATTAGCGAGGAGAACGCCGGTAACGCCGCCTACAGTGAAGAGGAAAATAAATCCAACTGCCCATAACATTGGCGTCTTAAAAGAAATCGAGCCACCCCACATGGTGGCAATCCATGAGAAAATTTTAATACCTGTCGGCACCGCAATCACCATGGTCGCGGCAACAAAGTAGGCTTTCATGTTCACGCTGAGGCCAACCGTATACATGTGGTGCGCCCAAACGATGAAACCCACAAAGCCGATTGCGACCATCGCGTATGCCATGCCGAGGTAACCGAAAATCGGTTTTTTCGAGAAGGTTGAAACGATGTGTGAGATGATACCAAAGCCCGGCAGAATAAGAATGTAGACTTCCGGGTGACCAAAAAACCAGAACAGGTGCTGGTATAATATTGGATCGCCGCCACCTGCTGCGTCAAAGAAAGATGTATTAAAGTTCCGATCTGTGAGCAACATGGTGATAGCACCCGCAAGTACAGGTAATGATAGCACCAGCAGGAATGCCGTGACGAGCACTGACCATGCAAAGAGTGGCATCTTGTGCAGCGTCATGCCCGGCGCACGCATGTTGAAAATTGTGGTGATGAAATTGATCGCACCGAGAATTGAGGAGGCACCGGCCAGGTGAAGTGAGAGGATCAACAAATCCATCGCTGGCCCCGGTGATGAGGAAGACAGTGGTGGGTATAGAACCCAACCGCCGCCAAAGCCAACCTGATTGGTAAAACCTGGCGCAAATAAGGAGAGCGTCATTAATATACCCGACGCTACATAGAGCCAGAATGAAATATTGTTCATGCGCGGGAATGCCATATCTGGCGCGCCGATCATGATGGGTACAAACCAGTTACCAAACCCACCAATAAGCGCAGGCATCACCATGAAGAAAATCATGATCAGGCCGTGATAAGTGATCAGCACATTGTAGAAATTTTTGGCAGCATCAAGAGCAGCAGCGCCTTCAAGGCTCTTGTCAACAAACATAGTCAGGAAAGTAACGCCCGGTTCTGCAAGTTCAGCTCGCATCAGGCCAGACATACCGCCGCCGATGATGCCGGCAAAAATTGCAAATAACAGGTAGAGCGTGCCGATGTCTTTGTGGTTGGTTGAGAAAAACCAACGCGTAATGAAAGGTGGCTTGTGATCGTGGTGTTCGTGAGCGTCAGCGTGTGAAGTGTCGGCCATAATGTTCGAGCTCTCTTAATTTATTGAATTTTTTGAAGCGGCAGCGACGCGAACAGCGTCAGCGCTAAACATTGGTTCTAGACCCGCGAGGTCTCGTTGCTGATCAACCCAGGTTTCGAATTCTGGGCGGGTTACAATTTTGACTGAAATTGGCATAAAGGCGTGGTCTTTACCGCAAATTTCAGAACACTGACCATAATACATACCGGTGCGATTGGCTTTAAACCATGTTTCATTGTTACGACCCGGGACCGCATCAACCTTTACCGCAAAGGCTGGCATTGCCCATGAATGGATGACGTCGCTTGCCGTTGTAATCAGACGTACAGTTTCGCCCACTGGCAAGACTACATGATTGTTAGTGTCAAACAGGTAAAGCTCCTTCGTGGTCTCTTCTTCAGGCAACATGATCGCAGCAAAATCGAAATCACCAAATTCTGGATAGCTATACTCCCAAAGCCATTGTTTGCCAGTGGCTTTGATGGTGACTGTTGGGGCAAGTGCAACTTCGCTTTGATCTTTCCCGAAAACATTAAGAATTTTTTCGACTCCGATGCGCGTGCGACCGCCACGAATAATAACGCGATCACCAGATCTTGCAGGCTCGGCGAGAGTAATTTTAAGTGTTTTATCGCCAAATCCGTCCACGGAGAAATCTTTGCGGTAGGCGAGGCGTTTTTCATTGCCATCGCGCACGAGCACCACGTCCAGGTGTTTTTTCTTTTTAACGGTGCGACGCTCGTTGAAATCATTGATGAACGTAAATTCACGCTGCTGGCTTGAAAGCTCTGTAATAACTTGTTTGCCGTCGGGAATTTTATCTTCTTTCATCAATAGTTCGAATGAAGGTAGAGAGATAATAAGCAAGATCACAATTGGAATGAAGGTCCAGATAATTTCGATAAGCGTGTTATGGCTGAACTTGTTCGGTACTGGATTAGCTTTTTCGTTGAACCGAACCATCGTCCAAAGAAGGAGCCCCAACACGAAAATACAAATAATGGTCATTACGGGCATTAACAGCCAATTGTGAAACAGGTGCACTTCCTCAGCAACTGGAGAGTTCGCTTTCAGGAGGGAAATGCCCCCTTTTTGGGGAAGAGCAATGGCTGATGCTGCAAAACATGAAATAGCGAGTCCTGTGCCTGCTGTGATGAGCCGGGTAACTGGGTTCTTCATAACCGTTCAGTCTTTCTGGAATTAACAGATCTAGTATTTTTGAATAAG
>CAZGVP010000483.1:0-2421 GCA_964529135.1 uncultured Caulobacterales bacterium
TGCCATTCCCATAGGTGAAGTTGAGGGTATAGGTATTAGCAACCATGTTGCCGTGTTTGTCCATGACAGAAAAATGCGTGGTATCATTGCTTTCATACGGAAGGCTCGGTGCTGGCGCGATCTCTGTTGACGGCGTTGCACGCTCTAGGTTTATCCGGTCACGAATTGATCCTGCATAACCTTTGTCAACCAGCGCGCCAACAGGCACGTCAAAGAAATCCGGGTCACCGAGATACTTAGAACGATCCGCATAAGCGTACTTCATGGTTTCAGCCAAACGGTGCACATAGGCCGCACTATTATGACCAAGCCCCTTGAGGTCCCAGCCTTCAAGTACATTAAGCATCTGCACAACATGCACGCCGCCAGATGACGGCGGTGGCATAGCTACGACTTTGAAATCACGGTATGTGCCTGAAATAGCTTCGCGTTCACGAACCACATAATTCTTCAAATCATCATGGGTGATGATCCCATCATTAGCCTGCATCGTCGCAACAATCTTGTCCGCAACGGGGCCTTCATAAAAGCCGGCGGCGCCATTGTCGGCGATAGCCTGAAGGGTTACCGCCAAATCAGGTTGGCGGAACAACTCACCAGCCTGATAACTTGACCCATCAGCTTTATAAAAATAGCCAGCTGAAACTGTGTCAGCGCTTAGGCGTCGCTGATACCTATTCAAGCTTTCTGCTAAGGCCCAAGGCATCTCAAACCCTTCACCTGCTAGGCGGATCGCCGGCTTCATTACGTCCTTCAACGGCATGGTGCCATACTTCTCAAGCGCCTGAACAAGCCCCATCACCGTCCCGGGTACACCTGTAGACTGATAGCTGAAACGCGCCCGTGCGTTATCAACATTACCGTCACCGTCCAGAAACAGGTCACGGTGCGCAGCCTTCGGTGCCATTTCGCGGTAATCAATGGCAATCGTCCGGTCCTGATCTTTCAGATAGACCATCATGAAACCGCCGCCGCCAATGTTGCCCGCTTGTGGGTGGGTCACAGCAAGGGCAAACCCGGTCGCGACAGCCGCGTCAACCGCGTTGCCACCAGCGCGCAAAATCTCTAATCCTGCTTCGCTCGCATAATATTCCTGACTAACGACCATCCCATTCCGAGCAAGCGTCGGATGGAACTGTGTGTCATAGGTAATGATCGGAGCAGATTGTTGGGCCGCTACAGGGAGCGCAACCAAGCCCGCTAAGGCTATAAGAACAAGCTTTGATATCAATAAGAATTGAGCGATGCGCAATAGATAGTCCTCTCGCATAAGATGATGCCGAATAAAGATCGGCATCATAACCAGTTTATGAGAGAGGTCTAGAGGTTGACTGAACCGTGAAGTCAATCAACCTCTGATACGATGCTATTTCTTGATCCGACTTGCGGGAACAATGAACTCTAGGCGAAGGCCTGAAGGCTCACGGATAATCATGTGCGTTGTTGGACCCTGGCCCAAGAATTCAGGCGCGAACTCTACCCTGATATCTTCATCTGTCTTGAATTTTTCATGGAGTGCATCAAGTGCTTCGAGGCTTTTAACAGTAATCGCCATATGATGAAGGCCGACATTCTTTCTACGATCAAAGGCAACGGCAGTTTCAGGGTCTTCAACCTGCCATAAAGTCACAAACATCTCGCCATTGGTAACGAAAATTGCCGGGTAATCGGGACGCCTTCCGGCTTCTCTCCAGCCTAATGTTTTAGTAAAAAACGCAGCCGTCTTTTCAAGCTTGGAAACCGCGAAGCCTATATGATTAAGCCCCAAAGTTTCGATTTCAGTTTCCTGAGCATATGCGCCAACTGAACCAACAAATAGCGAAAGCGCTACAGCAATGAAAATCGCCTTCATTTATTTTCTCCAAAGAAAAACCGCCCATCAATTCGAAGGGCGGTTTATCATGATTATCAGTTAGTCGGCTATAACAGATTAGTTACTTTCAGCCAAAGTAGCGTCCGTCCAACGAGGATCTGCTTTAGTGATAAAGCCAGGAACGTCTTCTTCCCAATCCTTTTGAACACCTTTGCTATAGTTCAGGTAAAGCTTACCATCCACGAATTTCCAGTATTTACCATTACCTGGAGCAAAACCACCAGACGCCATTGCCCATGCACAATATCCTCCATATTCTGGAAGGTATTTCTCTGGGTTAGCAACAAAAAGCTCTTTGTTTTCTTCTGAAGCAAAACGGAAAGTCGCGCCTTTATATTCGGCAGTGATTTTCTTGTTACCTTTTACGGCTTCGTTTTGCGTCCAGTAAGCCACAGTGTCATAGCCTTTAAGGGCGGAACCACCACGGTCGCTGATTGGGTCGCGCTGCGCCTCGGCAGCAAAAGCACCAACAAAAATAGCTGCAATAACAGCGAAAGAAAGCGAGATTGCTCGGAACATGGATGTTACCTTTCAATTCAATCTGAGAC
>CAZGVP010000484.1:0-2408 GCA_964529135.1 uncultured Caulobacterales bacterium
CAAGGAAAACTTGCTGAGGCGGTCATATACGGCCTTGAAGCAATGGAAAAGTATCCGAACGTTCTGAGGCTAAGAAGCACGGTCAGTATAGCTATTGGTAAAATGGGTCTAGTTGATGAAGGAAGGCGGCTTTGGCCTGATCCGGATAATCCGGGCGGCTATATTGGTCAGACAGCAAGTGCGGAGGAACGACTTGAGGCTGCGCGCAAGGTCTATGAAGCTGATCCGGAAAACCCCGGGCTCATATACAATGTGATGTTCGGCTATTGGGGCGTAGGTGATTTTGCACAGGCTGAAGCGCTTGCGAGACGTATCTTGCGCGGGTTACCTGAAAACCAAAGGCCAACAGATTTCGCCAATTGGGTCATCGCGATTGCAGATTGGCGGCGGGGCGACAAAGAAGCAGCTGAGGCCAGACTTGCTCCCATTGAGGCGATTATGAACAACGCCATTGACGCGGGCTTAAAAGATAATGTTTTTCAGGGCGCGGCAATCGCGCAGATGATACATGGAAACCGGGAAGCCTCACTCGATTATATGCGTCAATATATTGATATCGGAGATTACGACATTGATGTCATGAAAAGCATCAATAAGATGCTCAACGTTACGGATGATGCAGATTTCGTCGCATTGGTGCAGGAAGTAGAAGATTATATCGCATCGTCACGGCGAACCATCATTGAAGCGGCTTGCAGTGACCCCGGGTTTGCTGTTTGGAAGCCATTATTGGAAACATGTGCGGCGGTTGGCTAACTAATCGAACCAGCCATTAATGCGGGGCCAGGTTTCTGTGAGCTTGCCATCTTCCAAGGTTTCATAGCTGCCATAAGCAGCCGCAGTCATGCAGGCGTGATTGGGCATGATACGAACTTGTGCGCCAACCGGAAGGCATTTGAATGCCTTTGGATCATGTACGGTAACGGAGCCATGCTCCTGATGCACGACGTCAAACGTGAGACCAGGTATGCGTTCAAGCGTTTCTGCGTCACAAACATAGCCGTATCCTGCGTCGTCAAGAAAACGACTGGCACCCAAATCTTTAGACATAGCGAGCCCGCCAGCGTCTAACAAAAGGGTATTTTGCGCCTTGTTGTGGCCAATCACGGTCGCGAGGACTGTGAGGGCAAGGTCATCAAGATTGCAGACACCGCGACCATATTGAAACAGATCCCAAAATAGATAGATGCCCGCGCGTACTTCGGTGACGCCGTTCATCCTTTCCGCAAAGGCGACGGTTGGACTTGAACCCAGGCTTACGATTTCAACGGGAATATCATGCGCGCGTAACATATCGGCGGCATCAACTACCGAGCGGCGCTCACCCTCCGCGATCCTGATAACTTCTGAAACGTCAATCGCACCGTATGAATGGCCAGCATGGGTCATGACGCCTTTTAAGTTTGTGGATGGGTTTTGATGAAGCTTCTTTGCAAGGGCGAGAATATCTTCTGCACCATGTGGGCACGCAGGCAGGCCGCTACGATGCTCGCCACTATCGACCTCGATCAGGAAATCAAAACTAGAGTCATGGGTGTTTTGGCTGAACTCTATAGCTGCGTCTATGATGTCGAGATTGTCAGTTACCAATAAAATCCGCTGTCCGGTATCATTTTCAATATTCACAACCTCCCAGAACTTGTTTGGCGTGATCCCGGTCGAGTAGAGAATATCGGAGTATCCGTTCTCTGCGAAATAGCGAGCCTCCCGAAGTGTCGAGACGGTAATGCCAGACAGATCACCGTCCTTTGCTATTGCACCCACCGCAAGGCATTTTGACGTTTTAAGGTGAGGGCGCAGTTTTACCCCGAGCGTTATTGCGCGGTCCCTATACCGGATAGCATTCTTTAGCAGGCGATCACGATCAAGTATCAAACGTGGGGTCTCAAGAGTGTCAAACATAGAGGGGCGATCCGTTGCGCTAAATGAGAAAATTTACGCGACTATGACATGATAATGAAACCCAAATCCAGTGTCTTAAAATGAGACATTATCGATACAATTTTATCTAAGCGTTTCAAGTTGATACGTTTTTTCGGGTGTGTTTCAAAAAGTTAATGCCCGTTGGTAGGGCGTTAAGAATTTCTTCACTGGTCTCGCTACAGATGGATATCAGGCGCGCCGATTTTGTGTTGGCCGTAAGATTTACATACTAGAAGAGACAGGCATGAAACCAATGATGAAACTAGCAAAATTAGCACTGGCGGGGGTTTTGATAGTTGCGGCTGTGGTCGTTTCGGGGGCAAATGCAGCATCCACATTCACCGTGAATGTGTTTGAAATAAATCGTAATCTCAGAAGCCTTAATGACCCGTTTGTTGCGTCGGTTCTATCGACGGCGCCAACCCATACAGGCGAGTTTTCGACGATTGACTTTCGGGATGGCACACGCGGCACGCGCGGTTTTT
>CAZGVP010000485.1:0-2394 GCA_964529135.1 uncultured Caulobacterales bacterium
CGGTCAGTTCAGAACGGCAAACAATATCACCGACTTGTGCACTAGCCGCGTCAATAACTATGTCCTGCCCATTCCGAACTGCGTTCAATGACCCAAAGCCATTGGCAATATCAGCTGCCGTTACCCCAACCGCATCAATGGCTGTAAAATATCTATCATTTATACGAGCATTGCGGGTTATAGCATCAACTTCAGTTCGACCCCATGTATAAGAGGCTTCATAGTCAAACCCAAGCCCTGGAATTTCACCTCGAAACCCACCAGCGGCACGTATAGTCGTTCTTTCAGTGGGCGAGGCGCCATTAACCTCTTCATCCAAAAGGTCTTTTGCAACTCCAAACCCTATCGCGCCAATCGAATTGGCCTGAGCTAATAGTTCTGCAGGGACAAATGGGTTATCAAGCGCAATGGGAATATCATCCGAGAACGCGATAGTTCCAGCATCCAACGCATCGTTGAAGACAAATTTACCTTCCGCAAAGAAGGTGATATTTTCATGCAGTTCGTAGTCGATAGCAGAGCTGAGCAACACTTTAGTCTGCTCAGGAATCAAAAACTCGTTATCAGCGTTACCGCCAGAGATTGAATCACCTCCGATCGCATTAAATCCACTTTGTGCTAAGCCCGGTCTAAAGGCTCTTAACCGGCCAGTTTCGTCGATCACCTGCACCCGCGGAATGCCAGGCGCAATTTCTGGAACCGAATCGGTTGCCGGGTTAAACCCGCCATTTACAAAACCGAACCCTCCACCTGCTATATCAAAAAATGGGGAGCCGCCAAAGCCGGTATCGAATCCAATAATGCCAAACGCGCTTGAGATAGGTAGGGTCTGGTTTGGAATAAATGCATTCTCGGCGTCAGAACGAAGTCCGAGAAAGTTGTTAAGGATAGGTCCACTAGGGTTCAGGGTGGAACGCGTGGTTCCAGCGAAACTCCGCTCACTGGCTAAAATACCAGTCGAGTGACTCACCTCCAGTGCCAGGACGCCACTCCCTTTACCATCCGCGAACTCATTGCCGCCGGCAATAGATCCGAAAAAGTCCTCAGCATCGCCCTTGTCGCTTATACCCGTCTGGAAGCGATATTCGATACCATCAAAATCACGACCGTCACGCGTTATGAAGTTTACCACACCAGACACAGCATCTGCACCATACACAGCAGATGCACCGCCAGTTAGTACTTCAGTACGGGCGATCAATGCTTGAGGGATTGCCCCAATATCAACGGCAGCAGAGCCTGCCACACCCGGAACATGGCGACGACCATCTTGCAGCACCAATGTTCGAACATTACCTAACTGACGTAAATCGAGTGTACTTAATCCCGTTGCACCACCTTGTGCGGCAGATAGAGACGCGGGGTCGGAACCTTGGAGGGCCGGGATAGTCCGCAAGCTTGCCCCTATGTCGATGTCACCTGAAAGTCTAAATTCGTCAAGTGTAACTGTTTGTACGGGGCTTGGCGCTGTTATAGCAGCGTCAACGGCAATCCGTGACCCCGTGACGATAATTTCGTCATCTGCTGAGTCCTGTGCAACTGCTATGCTTGTTATGCCCGTCATGGCCATAGCGAAAAGGCTTGCCGAGGCGATCAGCCGTGTTTTTAACCTGAGTGGTGAGAATGTCATATTATACCCTTCGAACTGTATTTATTGCGTTTTGGTAACCAATAATTGCGTGGGGTGCAACGTTTCCTGCTTAGTAATGATAAAAAATATGCGTGTGACTTAATTTTCATCACCAGTGTGTCTATTTTGTCACGTTTTTTTCATATTGAGCATTCAAGCTCAAAATCAGGATGAACAGTCATGAATCAAAATAATATATTGTTGGACACATCAAAGCGCCTCCAACGGCACATAATCAATATCAAAACCGAAACAGCGCGGGGCTACAACTTTAAGGGCGGCTTCTGATCTATAAAATTCCGGGCATCCCGTTGCAAAGACGCAGACGCGCTGGCCGTAACGCAAACGCTCGGCATTGATCGGCGTCCCCGTTTCATAATCAACGATGGTTATCAAATCGGGAACGCTTGCGGCAACTTTCCTCCCTAATTTAGCCAGCAAATATTCGTTCTTGATACTGATGGTTAGATTTTCACCAATACCGTCAAAGGTTTCAATCGTGGCCTCTCCCACATCATAGCCGCCAATGATGCGCGTGGCTTTATCAATGACCTTGCCCGTAAAGATCAGGCGACAGTCCCCGTAAATGGATTTTCTAAAAGCGTTTTGCAGTGGTTTTAAGAGCGTGTCTGCCTGCCCGCGATTTTCACGCAAAATCCGGCCTAATTCCACAGAAAAACTCAGCGTACCCGGAATGACCGAGCGTTTAAGCTCGGCTCCACTCATCGGATGTTCCGCCGCCGTAATCATGCCGCCCGCCGCCA
>CAZGVP010000486.1:0-2392 GCA_964529135.1 uncultured Caulobacterales bacterium
AAGATGAGTAGCTATCTGTGCTGCGCCATCAACGCTTTTGATCATAATTGCAGTCAGGTGGTTAGCATTGACGAGCACTGCGGACGGGGGTGAGAGAATTGTTACGATACCAGCACCAATGCGTAGAGCTCCACGCGCAGCAAGACGAGCTGCTCCTGTGCGCGAGACACCACCAGATAAAACCGCCACGGCACCGCGTTTATATTTATGCGACATCGGCTGTAGGCGTGGCCACATCTGTCCCCACAAAGCAATATCGTTGATGGCAAGATTTGGTTGCAACCCGCCAATAATTTCATTGGCAATACCGATTGCCGCAATATCGGTTACACCACAAAATGCACGCCCCGGATAAAGAACATGCCCTGGCTTTCTCGTGACAAAAGTCAGTGTACGATTTGCTTGCACGGCAACGCCCATTATTGCGCCAGTATCGGCATGAATTCCGGTTGGAATATCTACAGCAATAACAGGTGCAGGGTGCGTGTTTACCGCCTGGATCATTTCTGCAAGTGCACCATCAATTGAGCGAGTCAGGCCTGTACCGAGGATAGCATCTATGACCAATCCTGCCCCTTCCAGCATAGCTGGCGATAAAGGTTCAATTGCCCCCTCATAAAGCCCCGCCATCAAAGCGGCATCGCCTTTCAGCTTATCTTTATCTCCCATTAAGCCAAGACGTACCGTCCAACCCTCTTCCGCCAACAATCGCGCGATGACAAAACCATCGCCGCCATTATTGCCGGGCCCACACAAGATTGCGACAGGGGGACGCGATATAGCATCTTGGGTTGGCGCGCTGTTATGAATTGGTTGCGTACCTTGCGCCTCAGCTTCAACCTGTTGTTGCACAATATGACCAATTAACTGGACCACAGCCCCCCCTGCACGCTCCATCAATTGCGCACCGGCAATACCATTACCCATGGCTTTTTCTTCAGCTTGACGAGTCTGCTCAGCCGTCAACAAAACAAATGGGTGCATAAGGTTTCCTTTTCGAAGGTTCTCGCAACTGATCTCGCGTCACTGATACACAATAGATCACTGCCTTGCCATAGGATAGCTTCAAACTCGCCATCTTCCATGCCGTAAAAATTTTGCCCCCCTATGACGAAATGTGCAATGATGTGCCTGCAAGGAGAAATTATAGCAGGAGATCTGTAATGATATTTCGCTTTCCACTCGCAACAACTTTGACAGTTTTTATTGTTACCATTTCCATTGCCTCCCCCATTGCCGCTAAAATGCATGACCAGAGGAAAAAACTGAGATCACTAATGCCCCTCGCGTCATTGAAGAAGTTGATAATATCTGTTTTGCCCGGACCATAGATGGTTTTTCTGAAAATTCATACAATTCAGTTGTCCTTCATAGAACTGTCAATGATCGTTACCTGGTTACTATAAACGGGGTTACCATAAACGGGTTTTGCCGTAGCCTTCGCCGTGCACAGACTATTGGAACTGATACTTCAGGTACTTGCATTACACATGGTGATATTTTGATTGTCTCTGAAAGTACTTTCTCTGTGAACGATCGGACGGGAACTGGACCAGATCGTTGTTTCATAGGTAAGATCTATAAATGGGACCGAAAAGCAAAAACGGATTCATAAACACCTGATAATGATAATAATAATCAGGAAGATACCGATACTGATTGATTGAAAAATCAATACCTCTGCCAACCATGAAGCATGGGAAACTTACTCCAGGACTTAGCAAAATTGGTATCCTCACTACAAAAAGTCAGATATTCAGTTTTAACAACAGTTGAGCCCTATTATCTGGCTTGTAACAGGAATTACAGGCGCTATGGTGTCGGTAACATCACGCAAGAGGTACACGTGAAAAAAATCGAAGCTATCATTAAACCATTCAAACTGGATGACGTGAAGGAAGCACTGCAAGATGTCGGGCTAACCGGGATGACGGTCATAGATGCACGCGGGTTTGGGCGCCAAAAAGGCCATACAGAACTTTATCGCGGCGCAGAATATGTGGTGGATTTCCTGCCAAAAATCAAAATTGAACTGATCGTAAGTGATACGAAAGTTGAGCAGGCCCTCACCGTTATCAAGGATGCAGCCCATTCCGGCAGAATCGGCGATGGAAAGATTTTTGTCTCACCTGTAGACGACGCTGTCCGGATTCGCACTGGCGAAACTGGTGACATGGCCATATAGCCATTAAAGCTAACATGCGGGAATATTTTGGCGTATTTCGCTACAAAAAGCCACAAAGATACAATTCATGCTGCTATTTATTGCTGCGGCGCAAAATTATTGCTTGCTCCTATTAAGGTTCTGACGCATCCTGCGCTCAGCGATAAAGCCTTAACAAACGCGCCCTAAAATTGGGCGGCCTGATTCCACTGGAGGACCTTCATGTCG
>CAZGVP010000487.1:0-2392 GCA_964529135.1 uncultured Caulobacterales bacterium
ATATTTCGGGAACCACTGTGCCGACGTCGCTCTACGATATCTACCGAGTTGAGGGTGAGATGTTGTTTCTTGGTGATGAGGCAAGTATGGATAGTGCAGATCGCCCATCAACACTGGACACCGATGCGGTCTATCAGCGGTACACAGATGGCCAAGGTGCAGAAGTTGGTAATGATAGTGACAATAACGCTGGTGATGTGTCATTACCTGAAGCGTCTTTGGCCCTGAATGCCAATAATGTTGTCCCTGTCTCCCAATTCGCTGTTTACCACTATGAACTGATCAAAGGCCTGACCAACGCCGGAAACACTGGTGTACTAAGTGCAGCCGGTAACAGCAGCGGTAGAGTGACAGGACTCTATATCACAAGTATGTGCGAAGGCGGCGGCAGTGCTTCAATCAACGGTACACCTGCTCAGCTGGCAAATCTCACAGCAACCTATACCGACTGTGTCATCGACGATCGAACCTATAATGGGCAAATGTCACTGATGTTTGTGATCGCCAATGGAATCTTGGGAGACACTACGTCGAATTGGAGCTTCTCCGCGATGGCCAATGTCGATGGTCTGCAGATCACAACCGTCGATCGTAGTCATGAACTTGAAGGAGACTTTGTGCTAACCACCGTATTCCTGGCGGATACAGAAATTTCTGGCGGAGCGACTTCTCGTTTTCAAGGCATTAATGATGAGATCATTTACATCCACGAAGAGAATCAAATTTCCAGAATGATTGATTTTGATTTTCTCTTTACTTACCGCAATGAGAACCCGGCAATTTACTCGGACGCGGTAGACGAAGCGCGTATGGCTAGTAGTATTATTGGAGGTCAAGTTTCTATGTTCCAATCTAGCCCTTACAGCGGCTATGGCATCAACAAACCAGTCAGTGGTGAGCTTGAAATCTTTGGAGCTGATTCTTCTATGATCGAGATTGATGCAGAAGAGTCAGAGATGGTTGTTCTGTCGGTAGACGCAGATGGAAATGGTAGCTTTGACGACAGCGGTGATCAAGTCTTATCAGGTACCTGGATCGAGTACTTTTAAACTCTTATCATAAAAATGCCATAAAAGAGCGCCACGATAGTGGCGTTCTTTTTTATTGTGTAGCACTTTCTAGTTCAAACAAAAACGTAGATTCTATCCCCTCTTCACTCCCTATTTCAGTGGACCATCTACGATGCGGTAAAGCACTGTGCCTAACTATCTAGTCACAACCCTGCGTTATCTGATCAACTTTGCCCATCAATGACTGACCTTGATCATCCAATTGCATAAGCTGACTCATCGCGCCAGGGTCTTGTGTCATTAATCCAATAACCAACTGCTGCTCATCCGGTGTTAGAAGTTCATCCGCTTTGGCTTGGCCGCAAGCACAGTTTTCTGGTGTGTCAGATTTGGTTGCCAGACAAAACTCCTCCAGTGTTGCATAACTGGGCGTATTGGCGCTGGCGTGAGTGCCTAGAATCGAGCAGGCGAAAATAAGGGCGCACGTATTAAAGTGGGACATAACAGCATTCCATTTGGGTGTTAGATATATATACAAGCGGAAGCTGATCAGATCAACCGCTTTTTAGCATTACTCACGTTGCTGAGTATCAGCCCAGCCTGCAAACGTACGCTCCAGATACACAACGGCGTAGTAAAGCAGAATACCAAGTAACGCCAGCGCTATCAGGACCGCAAACATTAACGGATAGTCCGCGTTGATTTTGCCACTATCAAACAGATGGCCCAATCCACGACCATGCGGCTCGACGATTTCCATCAAATTGGTACCGATAAAGGCAAGAGTGACAGCGACCTTCAGTGCACCGAAAAACTCTGGCAGCGTTTTGGGCAGTGCTATTTTCCAGAACACTGTAAAACGCGATGCGCCGAGTGCACGCAGAATATCTCTGTACTCAGGCTCAAGCGTTGATAAACCTATTGACACCGAAACAGCAATAGGGAAGAAAGAAATCATGAACGCGATCAGAATCGTGTTCATGTCATGTTGGCCGACAAACATTAACGCCAGAACAGGTACTACCGTGGCTTTGGGAATGGCATTAAAACCAACCAGTAAAGGATACAAACCATCACGCAGGGTGCGCGACAATCCCATCAGCATCCCTAGAAATACTCCCACAAGAACCGCGAGCAGCAACCCCACTACGGTGCGCCAAAGTGTATCCCAGCCGTACTCAAAAAAAAGCGCTTTGTATTTCCAGAAAGCCGGGCCGATATCTGATGGCGATGCCATCTTGTAATTAGGCCACTGCTTGAACCACACCAGCCACTCCCATAATAGAGTGAATACCAACAACGCAATGATCGGGACTGCAATTTTACGGAGCATATTCTTTACGCTTTGGTGTTAACTGCTGAACTGGCACCTGTCTGTTTTG
>CAZGVP010000488.1:0-2388 GCA_964529135.1 uncultured Caulobacterales bacterium
CCCTTAGTAAAGGACAAGAACCCGAAGCTCTATTCATCACATGCTCTGACTCACGTATCGAAACAGGCATGATCACCCAGAGCGCTCCGGGAGATCTTTTCATCTGCCGTAATGCAGGAAACATTGTACCACCCCACACGAATCATACCGGCGGCATGACTGCATCGATTGAATTTGCTGTTGCTGTACTGAATGTACCCCATATCGTAATTTGTGGGCATACAGAATGTGGTGCCATGAAAGGGGCTATAAACCCTGAAGGTCTTGATACATTACCACATGTTAAAGACTGGCTAGGCTTTTCAAAGGCAGCCGTAGATATCGTCAAGGAAATTGGCAAAGACTTATCCGATGCCGAAAGAATGGAACTATTGTTGCAGCACAATGTCATTCTTCAATTACAACATTTGAAAACGCACCCTACAGTTGCAACCAAGCTCGCACAAAACGCGGTGCAACTTCATGGCTGGGTCTATGATATTCGCTCGGGCGAAGTAGAGGCGTTCGATGAAGACACAGGAAAGTTCATTCCTGTACGTAATAAATACGCCACCGAGATTATGAACAAGATTAATGATAACCACATACATAACTAGCGCATAGGGAAACCCCCGATGAAATTCCTTGATACCTCTAATATACGTGGCGATATTTATGGCGGTTTAACTGCCGGGATAGTCGCACTGCCCCTTGCCTTGGCTTTTGGTGAAGCTTCTGGCGCAGGACCAATTGCTGGCTTGTGGGGGGCTATTATTGTTGGATTTTTCGCCTCCCTTTTTGGTGGTACTGGCGCGCAAGTTTCAGGCCCAACCGGCCCAATGGTGGTTGTGTTTGCAGGCGTTTTCTCTTCGCTATCGGGTGACCCTTCTTTAGTCTTTGCCGCCGTCGTTATGGCAGGCATTATTCAAATCCTGTTTGGCGTCTTCCGCCTTGGTCAGTATATTAGACTTGTCCCCTATCCGGTTATTTCAGGGTTTATGAGCGGTATTGGTTGCATCATCATAGCCCTGCAAGGGGCTAGATTATTTGGCCATGAGCCTGAAGAAAAAGGAACAATCCCAGCTTTAAAGGCAATACCGGATGCCATACTGGACCCCAATATGGCCGCTCTTGCCATCAGTATCGCCACCTTGGTAACTATATTTTTCTGGCCCAAAAATTTGGGTAAATATATCCCAGGTGCGCTAGCCGCATTGATAATCGGCACATTACTTAGTTATGTATTGAGTCGCGTTAGTTTTGACGTTCCAATTCTTGGAGATATACCCAACGGCTTACCGCAATTCATTATGCCATCACTAACCCAATCAACGTTCGTCATTATCATTAAGGCCGCATTCATTCTTGCGTTATTAGGGGCAATTGACAGTTTGCTCACCTCTCTTGTGGCAGACAACATGACTCGTACACGTCACAACTCTGATCGTGAATTAATAGGTCAGGGTATTGGTAATTCCATCGCAGGTCTCTTCGGCGCGATACCAGGTGCCGGTGCTACGATGCGTACCGTTGTGAACATTCGTACGGGCGGGGAAACAAAAATTGCCGGCATGCTGCATTCTTGTGTGCTAGCAACAATTGCCCTCGCATTAGGCACTCAAGCTTCACAAATACCGCATGCTGTTCTGGCTGGCATTCTTGTTAAAGTCGGATATGACATTATTGACTTTGCTTATCTAAAACGAGCCCACAAAGGCCCACGTTGGGATCTTATCTTAATGGCGCTTGTACTCGGTCTTACAATTTTCGTTGACCTGATTACAGCGGTTGCCGTTGGTGTAGTTATGGCCGCTCTCGCGTTCGTAAAGCGCATGGCCGATGATCAGCTTGAACAAGTCGCCGGTGATCTTGAACCACGCAAAACATCAGCAGAAGAACGTAAAATTCTTGAAGCTGCAAAAGGGCGGATCATTATGTTCGACTTTGGCGGGCCTTTGAGTTTTGGTGCAGCGGCTGATCTTGGACACCAGGTGCGTGAAAAAGTAAAAGGCAAACCAACGGCGATCATTCTCGATTTCTCCCGAGTTCCTTTTATTGATGTCTCTGCCGCACGCGCTGTTGAAACAATCGCGTGTGATGCAAAGCAAACCAATAAAGTTGTCTATGTTACAGGAATGGCGGAAAAAGTCAGTGAAGTGCTTATCGGTCTTGATGCAGACCACTGCCTGCCCGCCAATACAGCCTATGAGCATCGTATTGATGCGCTAAAGGCTGCTTATGAAGAAATACAAAATGGTAGCTCACCTGCTAGAGACAGCAACAATACCGTCGAACCAATACCTGCTGAGTAAAATTGTGCCGTTTGGCCCCTTCCAAATAGTGTGCCATTAGTGACTAACGGCACATCAAATGCATCGCCTTCATAGGCGATGCATCGTTTTATAATTT
>CAZGVP010000489.1:0-2388 GCA_964529135.1 uncultured Caulobacterales bacterium
CAGTCCCTTTCCGAACTTTCTAACATAGAAATAAAATCATCTATTGATAATCCATTGGAAATAATTCGTGTAATGAATGAAATTACCGACTCTATTCCTACATCAACGGCCGAACTTTCCAATATCAACATTTCCGAGCGCACAATGGAAGCCCGCTTTCGCATTATAGATGCACTTGATATTACTGCCATTGTTGAAACTCTTGAGGGCAGCCCGATATTGACCGAAGTATTTATTGAAAGACCTAATGATTCAATATTTCTAGTGAAGGGAAAAATTGTTGACCCAGATGAGTAGTGACGTTGCCAACCATTCAGCATTCTTAATTTCTCGGGTCTAAAACAATCATCAATTGACTATGAAACATATATTTTCAAATCTCTTTCAATCTCTTTCACCCCAAATGAACAGCCGCACTCTGTATGCACTGATCGTATTAGCGTTTATTTCTGGTATCGCAGGAATTATGGAGCTCTCTGATCATACATCAGTATTGCGCCTCGAACGCAACGCACTAGAAAAACGGTTGGCAAAGTATGGCGATGGCCTTGATGAGGCACTTTGGCAAGAACGTGTGCAAATCACCAAGTCTATCAGCGATGAGTGGAATAACCTTTACTGGACCGGGAATACGCCAGGGTTGATTTCAACTTTAATCCAAAGCGAACTTGGCACAATAGGAGTGGGATCTTTTCTCGATCTTCGCCTCATTGATGTACCACCAGATGTGATCACCTTACCCGATGGCAACCAGGTTTTACGTTTTCAATTGACCGCTCGCAGCGATGATGCTCTCGATATCATCAATGCATTAACAGGAATCGCTGCCAACCAACCAGCGCTAAGCGTCAATGAACTAAATTTCACTATTCAGGAAGACAATAGCGGCGTCATCACTATCTCCGGATATGCTCGAATTATTGTTCCTCAGAATGAGGAGACTTCCTCATGAGAAATGTCGCTTTATTCATTTTCTTTTTTGCTTTAGCTGGAATGATTACTGGTTGGCTGATGTCACACAGTGGCATTCGAACGAACCCTCAGGCGAACACCGCATGGCAAACACCGGCCAAACCAGATTCATTTGATGAAGCCGCAAAAACGCTTGCCAAATCCTTGAAAGAAAATGGGCATTTCGGCTCTGTAGAAGTACAACCCGTTATAGAGGAAACACAAGAAGAGTCCTCGCCAGTCACCATAGCATTCCCACAAATTATTGCCGTATCTGATTTAGATGGCACCATGTATATCAGCCTCAAAATGAACAATGGCATCCTCAGCACTGCACGTGCCGGTGATATTGTTGAGGGTGATTGGACAATACGGTCAATCGACATGCAGACTGTCATTGTAGAGAAAGAAGGCTCCGTTACGGAGTTTACTGTCTATCCTACCACTGCCCCACCTACCACTGCCCCACCTACCATTGCCCCAACACAACAATAAGTTGCAATTTATTATATTATACAACCAAAAATTTGAGTCAAAGTAACTCCGCACAAAGATAAAAATCAATCCAGAGTTGTAATTTTTAGACCGGTACACTTTTTCTTCCAGATTTAGGTATATTGACCGGATTAGCAAAAGTCACACTCTTATCTGTAAAAGCCCCGCCTGCCTCAAATTTAAAAGGGAAAACAATACCTTTTCATTCACCAGATACAATCTTAAAGGGATCGGCCAGCAATACGACCACCCCAAAATTGTTTTTTGAGTTATAGTGTTGACACTTCACAAGAAGGTTACTAAAAAGTTAAGTAGCTGATGTGTGGGGGGGATCGTGTGTATTGATCCATGGAGGTCTAACACGTTAGGTTTTCCATCAGCTTACACCAACCCTGCATACAGTTTTTGTAAACCTAAAACGAGTGGGGAATACTCATGAAAAAACTATCAATGCTGGCAGCAGCATCTATTTTAGCACTGAGCACAACAGCTCATGCTGGACAACTTCAGCTTAAGTTGAAGAATATCAATGGCGGAGGCAATTCCGCTGCAGACGATGCGCTTGATCCACCAACTGGTGTTATCACTGTTGATCGCCCTAACTACATTCTTGGCACTATCCTTGTGTCAGATCCAACCGATCCACATGCTCCGCCTGTTTCCACTATTGGAAAAATCAAATCAACAGGTGCAGCTCTTGCTTCAGAGCGTGTAGTTTCAGAAGAACACCCTCTTGAAGGTCACTTCGAAGTCAATGCAACTCGCTTTGATGCTGATGGCGAACTTACAGAGTTTCTTCCAGATGAGTTCTTGCTCAAAGTTGAAGTTAGCGGTGCTACATGGAAAGTTCAGTTAAACGGTGAAGATGTCATCCGTAATGGTATGGCTGGCGAAGGCAATCTTGATGCTGACGTTCTTAATCTTACTGGTGCTGAAGGTACA
>CAZGVP010000490.1:0-2388 GCA_964529135.1 uncultured Caulobacterales bacterium
GTTATTGAGGGGTACAGCTACGCGGCTTCATTCTCCGCTTTGAATATCGCAGCGGGTGTGGCCATAGGGTACTGGACGCTCCGTTTTTTTAACCTCAAACGCCACGATTCAATGCCAACCGCCAGGGTGCGCCTCATGGCGCGTACAGGCTTTTTTGCGGGGATTGCTGGTCTTGGCCTACTGATATATTCAGCGGCCAGAGGGAGGGTGACAGACGATCTTTTCTCCTTCAACGAGGCATCGTTTGTAAGCACATTTAACGACCCGATGACCTTAATCATATTTGCAATTGGCATTCTTGGTAGTGCTGTTGCGATAGGGAAGGGCTTCCATGGCATAGACGATCCCATCCCGCAATATTCAGAATATTTTGAACGCTGTGAAATTCTTGCGAATGCACCCGCTGAAGAGTTGGTGGAACAGGTGCAGGACAGAATAGAAGTGCTGTATGACGATGTGCTTGCCGCTCATCAAGATTATATCGACGACCAGAAGGATTTTCACGACTATCAGCGGACGGTCAAAGATATCGAAAGACGGCTGCACGATCACGAGCTTGAAATCACGTTACTAGAAACAGATTCCAAGAGACGCGCTGAAAAAGACGGTTATGTTGAATTTGAAAACTCAACAATCAGAACTGATTACTCCGACCTACGCATCCCAATAAAGGAAACCCTAAAAACACTCGAAATCAAGCCCCCAGAGGACAATACCGCAGAGTTACTTGCTCAACTTGACACCATTGTCCAAAACTCCACCATTGATTTAAACGCCGCTTTATTGGCCTTTTACAACAGTGATAGTCGGCTTCCTTCCGACTTCACCTATGACCCTGATACCCCCAACTTTACCACTTCCAAATCCGATCTAAACGGTTCTTCAGAACTGTTACCGACCCATCACTGATTATAAATTTACTGACTATCGGAGAAAAACCCATGGCCGCGATAACTTCTGGTCGTTCAAAACGCACCCCATCCACTCGCCGTAATCGTAACGGTAAAAACCAAATATCCACCATCAAACGCATTGCCCCTGTCGTGTGCATGATGCTTGGTTTTGGTCTTATCATGGGTATAGGTGGACGCTATGCAGTTAATGTCGCGTCTACTGTCCATATGAACGATGAAACCTATTGTTTTGATGATGTTGATTATAATGCTGTGTCGCTATTTATTGATTATAGTACCACTCGTTTATATGCCGATGATGGACAGCTAAGAAGCCTAAGAACTGAATTTAACCGTCACGCCAATGCCCTAAAACATAATCAGAGGCTTGATGTTTTTACAACCTCCTATGATACGGTCAGTGATGTTGCAGAGCCAATATTTTCAATGTGCTTGCCTCCGTCAACAGTCGCACATCTTGAAGAGTTGAGGGCGGCTAATCCCTCTATAGCAAGCTACTCACAGCCTCAATTGAACAATAGAACAGAAGAAGCAACTAAGACTATTGAAAATGAGATAGAGAGAATAATCACCGAAAGTCATACTAGCTTTGATAGACCCAAAAGATGGAACGCTCCACTCATTGAGCAATTCCGTAGTATCTCTCGTTATTACCGTGACACCGACGTAAACGACTTCGTTATATTTAGTGGTGGTATTCAAATCAGCGCTAATAGATGGTTCTGCAAAAAAGCAGGACATCTTCCTGCATGGGAAAACTTCAAGCGCAACGATCCACTCTATAACGAGCTTAAACTACTGGATGGATTCCAAAATACCAATGTGACATTTCTCATGCCACGGATTCAGGACAAATACCAATTGGGTAAGCATTGCCAGTTCATTGAGCTAACTTCGTGGTGGAAAAGCTATTTTCTCGATGGTGGTGCAAGTGATGTTTACATTCAACCTTTGCATTACGGCGTAGATGTCAAACACTTTGACTATAACGCCGCCGCCGATCAGCCTAAGATTAGTGGCAAGCCTGACAATGGCGTTATTGCATCCTCTGCCAGTGATGTTATTAACATTGGCAATTTCTGCAAAGCGGGTAAGTCGTATCAATCTATCCCCGTACTATACAACCACTTGTCCTTAGATAAAACGCATGTTGAACACCATATTGAACCAGACAACATACTTGATATCGGCCTAATTAAGGCCATTGAGAAGCTTAAAATAAATCAACGGTTGGAGATATTCTTTCCTTCTGAGGTGAGGTCTTCGCCTTCAATCTATGTCTGCAAAAGAACCATCAATTATCGTAGCACCATTAAGAAGGATATTGTCGATACGCTGATATCAATTAATCATAGATATGTCAAAAGGGCTATAGATAATGACGATCTTAAAGACCTGATTGACTTATTCAAGGAACACTCTCTTATTAGGCAACTACACTATGTATCAAACTATTACAAAGGTGATGTCGACA
>CAZGVP010000491.1:0-2381 GCA_964529135.1 uncultured Caulobacterales bacterium
AGGAGAATTTAAATGGCTATTTCTGTCGGTGATGCGTTTCCCGCAATGAACCTAACAACCATGACAGCCGATGGACCTGGTCCGGTTGCAACAGCTGAGTATCTTGCTGGTCGCCGCGTAGCGATTTTCTCAGTACCAGGTGCTTTCACTCCAACATGCTCGGCAAAACACTTGCCAGGTTTTGTGGAGAAAGCGAACGATCTAAAAGCCAAAGGCATCGATGAGATCGCCTGCTTCTCAGTGAATGATGTGTTTGTTATGGACGCTTGGGGCAAAAACTCTGGTGCTGGTGCTGCTGTTACCATGCTTGCTGACGGTAATGCTGATTTTGCAAAAGCATTAGGTTTAGAAGCAGATTTTACTGGCTTTGGCATGGGTATTCGAAGCCAGCGTTTTTCGATGGTTGTGAATGATGGTAAAGTCGAAGCGCTTTATGTTGATGAGCCTGGAGCATTCGAAGTTTCAAGCGCCGACCATATGCTTGCTAAGCTTTGAGTAAAGTCATGAAATATAAGGATAATTGATATCCTGTAAGGAAGAGGTGGCGGTGCCGCCTCTTTTTTTTCGTCTGATTGACCCTATATATGGTCTATATTTAGGGCTGAATAACTGAAGTGGAGGGGTTTAATGACTGACATATTCATTGTTGGCGTTGTGGGTATTGTTTTAGTTGCTGCGATAATTCTGTCGTGCGTCGTAACGGTTAGACAGGGTTTTGAATATACAGTTGAACGGCTTGGTAAGTTCCGCAAATTATTACATCCCGGCCTTCACCTCATAGTTCCTTTTATTGACCGTGTCGGACGGAAAATGAATGTTATGGAACAGGTCCTTGATATTCCAACCCAAGAAGTCATCACTAAAGATAACGCAATGGTTGCTGCCGATGGCGTGGTGTTCTTTCAGGTTTTAGATACGCCGCAGGCGGCCTACGAAGTCAGTAATCTGACCCTTGCAATTTTGAACCTGACTATGACCAATCTACGGACGGTTATGGGGTCTATGGATTTGGATGAGCTATTGTCCAAGCGTGATGATATTAATGCACGTCTCATGAATGTTGTTGATGAAGCCACTCAGCCATGGGGTGTCAAAATTACACGGATTGAAATTAAGGACATTACACCGCCGCGAGATATTGTTGAGTCTATGGCGCGGCAAATGAAAGCAGAGCGCAATAAACGTGCGTCTATCTTGGAAGCTGAGGGCGAACGGGAGTCAGAAATCTTGCGAGCGGAAGGCGAGAAACGCGCAGCAATTCTGGAAGCCGAAGGACGGCGGGAAGCTGCATTTAAAGATGCGGAAGCGCGAGAGCGTGAAGCGGAAGCGGAAGCGAAAGCAACTCAAATGGTATCCGACGCGATAGCAAACGGGGACAAACAGGCGATCAATTATTTCGTTGCGCAGAAATATGTTGAAGCAATGTCTGACTTCGCGCGTTCCAACAATGAAAAAGTCATCTTCATGCCGATGGAAACTTCTGGCCTGATCGGTTCGGTCGGCGGCATCGCGGAGATGTTCAAGGAAACAAATAAGTCCCCATCACGGACCACAAGCGGTATCCCGAACGCGGAGTAAACTGATGGAAGAAATATTAAATTGGATTTCTGAGAATGCCGACTGGGTATGGTGGTCAGTTGGGGGTATCTTGCTTGTGGGTGAGGTTGCTGTTCCAGGGGTTTATCTTCTTTGGATTGGTATGGGGGCTGCACTCACTGGTATTTTGGCGTGGTTTATCCCGGATATGGGCTTCTTAACGCAGGTGATGTCTTTCTCCGTATTCGCTGCTGTGTTTGTTTTCGTCGCCCACCGCTTCTTCTACCTTGATCCTGACGGCGATCTGGAGGAAAAGGTTAATCAGGGCGCTATTCGACATGTGGGAAAAACATATGTTGTAGTGAATGCCATTGAAAATGGTCGCGGACATATTAGTGTTGGTGACACGAGATGGTTAGCAGAGGGACCTGACGTGCCAATAGGTGCAAAAGTCCGGGTTGAAGCCATTGATGGGACAGTAATGAAGGTAGTGCCTCTATAGCGCTACCTTTTAGGGAGCGGTTAGAGTAATGGGGCGCGAAACTTTAGTTCGAAGTAAAATGATGCGATGGCTTTCGAGCCATACCCGGCAAAAGCTGGTGCATTTGAGCGCAAGCATTGAACGCAGAGTAAAGTTCAAAGAGCATGAAGTGCTCTATTTCCACCGCGCAGATGACCCCTATTGTCAATTGATGGTCCAGATTCTGCCTGAATTTGCCAAACGCTTTCAGGTGAAAATCAGACCGAAGGTGGTTGAACGCCTGCCGGTTGATATGTATCCGGATCCGGCCCGATTTGAGGCTTATTCCATTATCGACGCTGCGCGCCTAGCTAGATTATATGGC
>CAZGVP010000492.1:0-2381 GCA_964529135.1 uncultured Caulobacterales bacterium
GATAATAAGGAAGATCTCTGAAGATTCTTTTCTCTCTTTTTTTAGTTGCTTCGCTAAGCCAAATGTCGGGATAGTAGAATCCTAAGGCTGCCAACATCATAAAAAGAACAATACTAAAGCTTCCCAACATATTGCCAAGCAGCGCTGCAAACAAAAGTCCGAATACAGCCGCTGTAAGTTTTCCGGCAAAAAACTGCTCCGGGCCAAGCGCATAGTCTTTACCCCCACGCCTGAGTTTTTTAAGCGTGCTAACCCGGTATTTCATACTAAGGAGCGGAGAACTCCAATAAACGCCAAGCCGAATCAATGGCCAGGCCATTAGAAACCCTTTTGGTGGTCTATCAAGAAAACTTCGATCTTCGGTTGGCAACACCGTAAACATCTGATACGCCATATACAGTATCAGCGTAACGGCAGCTCCAAACAATAATGCTGAAATCGCCATACTAAACTCGTCCGTTTGTACGCTTATGACTAAACATCGATACTCACAATTTTCTTAATCATGAAACCACCCATCACAAGCAGCACAGTAATCAACGCCATCCAGATCCAACCCGCCAAACTGCCAGTCATATAAGCCATGGTGTCAGGCTCCATATAAAACATGACTGCACAGATCGCTACCGGCAATAAGCCGACAACAATACCCTGCATTTTTCCCTGACCAGTGAGCGCTTTTATCCGGCCTTCCAATGATATTTTCTGGCGTAACATCTCGCCCATACGTTCGTATATCTCACCCAGGTTACCACCCACGTCGCGAGATATATTGGTAGCAGCTATCACCAAAGACAGGTTCTCGGATTTCACACGCTGATCAAGATTATTCAATGCCTCTTCAAAGCTTACTCCAACCCGACACTCCTTGAGCATCTGACCAAACTCTTTACTCAACGGCCCATTTGTTTCACTTACCATCGCCTCTATAGAACCTTGCAAGCTTGATCCAACACGCATCGAACCGGACATTTGAGCCAATGCATCTGGCAGCGCCGCTTCAAGTTGTTCAATGAAGCGATTTCTCATTATTTTGTAGCCCGCTTTTGGTGCTATAAAAACCATTACAACAACAAATACCACCAAAGGCAGGGAACGAACAAAAACCCAAACCAACACTGGCAATAAAAACAATCCAAAAACAAAATAAAAGAAAATCCGGTTACCATCGACAAACAAATACAGGGAATCCATCCGGCTCTCGGTAGTACTGCCAAACCACGCCTTAAAAAGCGCAATACCCCGGGTTCCATAGGTTATTACAGCCCATGCTATGAGCGTAATACCAAAAAAGGTAATCGCCTGAGGCGCGGCAGTGAGGCTATCCATAAGCAGCCTCACGCTCAAACAATTTTGTATCTATGGTGACACCAACCTTATTCAGCTCTTCACAGAACTCAGGCACAAACCCTAAGGCCTCAAAATCACCAACAGTGCGTTTGTTTTCATCAACACCGTGCTGTTGAAATTTGAAAATATCCTGCATTTGGATATTCCCACTTTCGATTCCGGTAATTTCAGTTATGTGTGTAACTTTTCTTGCACCGCAGGCAAATCGTTTTTGTTGAACAATAATATTTACCGCTGACGCAATCTGTTCTCTGATGGCACTCATTGGCAGATCCATACCGGCCATCATCACCATAACCTGCAAACGCGATAAGGTATCACGCGGTGTGTTAGCGTGCGCGGTGGTCAGTGAACCATCATGACCCGTATTCATCGCCTGCAACATATCCAGTGCTTCTCCACCTCGACACTCACCGACAATGATGCGGTCAGGTCGCATTCGCAGTGAGTTTTTTACCAGATCACGAATTGGAACAGCGCCCTTGCCTTCAACGTTAGCGGGTCTCGCCTCAAGCGATACCAAATCGGGCTGAGACAGTTTTAATTCAGCGGCATCTTCTATGGTTAAAATTCGATCAGAGTCAGGTACAAAATTCGACAACACATTTAATAGTGTTGTTTTTCCACTTCCAGTACCACCTGCAACGACAATGTTTCTTCTGTTCTCAACCGCATACTTGAGAAAGGTCGCCATTTTTCCATTCATAGATCCAAACTTAATCAGATCTTCGGCATGCAGCTTTTTACTCGAAAATTTTCTAATGGTTAAGCAAGAACCTTTTAAGGCCAATGGAGGAATGATGGCATTAACACGCGAACCATCAGATAAACGCGCATCGACCATCGGGCTGCTTTCATCTATACGGCGGCCCAGCGGGCTGATAATCCTGTCAATAACAGATCTCACTGCATCGTCACCACTGAATGTCATTGGGCATAGAGTGAGTCGGCCAGATCGTTCAACATAGATTTCATCATAACGGTTAACCATTATTTCAGTGATTTCATCATCCCTGATCAGATCTTCTATC
>CAZGVP010000493.1:0-2375 GCA_964529135.1 uncultured Caulobacterales bacterium
GTTATGGCCTGTTTGCGCATTTTAAATGAGATGGCGGCATTGGCGTTGCGTGTCTTTGGTGAAATGCTGATGCCGCCATAGTCAGGGTCAATGCTCAATAAACCATTGCCACACATTTGTCGGATGATTGTACGCCATGTTGTGACGTTATGGTTTTTTCCTATACCATATACAGAACATTTATCAGCTTTCTTATCGAGAACCTTTTGGGATTTGCTGCCGCGTAATACATCAATCAAAAAGGTTGCGCCAAACATTTCACCTGTTTCGCGCACAGCGGTCATGACCTGCATGGCTTGGGTGGTGGCATCCATCATCTCGGGTGGTTCACGACAAATATCGCAATTTCCACATGGCTTGATGGTTTCACCAAAATGATCGAGGAGGGATTGACGACGACAGCTGACTTGTTCGCAGATAGTGATGAGATCATCAAGACGTTTGTGCTCTGTTTCGCTGGCATCGGCATTGCCCATCTCGATCATGCGGCGTCGACGTCCAGCATCCCCTGGACTATAGAGCATCACCGCGCGTGCAGGCTCGCCGTCGCGCCCGGCCCGGCCAATTTCCTGATACCACGCTTCAAGGGATGCCGGAAGCGCGTAGTGAAACACAAACCGGATATCCGGCTTATCAATCCCCATACCGAAGGCAATGGTGGCAACAACAATGAGGTCTGGTTCAGTTAGAAACGCGTTGAGCCTGTCATTGCGAACTTGCGCCTCCATCCCAGCGTGATAGGCAATTGCCCTGAAGCCGTTTGCACACAGATGATCAGCGACTTCCTCTGTCTCTTTGCGCGACAGGCAATAGATGATGCCCTGTTCACCTTCATGTTCGCGTACAAGTGCCAGAATTTGATCGCGGGCATTGGTCTTGTCTCGGATATGGATTGAGATGTTTGGGCGATCAAACCCTTGAATGGTTACTAAGGGATCGCGATGAAGAAGCCGTGAAACGATCTCGCCGCGCGTTCGTTCATCGGCGGTGGCAGTGAAGGCAGCAAAGGGCGTATTGGGGAAATGCTGTTTTAAATCACCAAGAGCTAGATAGTCGGGGCGAAAATCATGACCCCACTGGCTGACGCAATGGGCCTCATCCACTACAAAGCGGGCAATGTTCATGCCCCGCAATGCGCTGATCATCCTGTCGGTCATCAACCGTTCCGGCGACATATAGAGAAGTTTTAACTCGCCCGCCTGCGCACGCCGCCAATCCGCCACGCTGTCCTCGCGCCGTCGCCCCGAATGCACTGAGCCTGCTGTGACGCCAAGGGTGTTCAATTGGGCCAGCTGATTATCCATCAGGGCAATCAGGGGCGAAACAATTATCGTCAAACCATCATTCAGAAGGGCAGGGAGCTGATAACAAAGGCTTTTACCAGCGCCCGTGGGCATCACCGCAAGAATATCGCGATTTGCCATAACCCCATCAACAATCTCTTCTTGGCCGGGGCGAAAATCATCGAAGCCGAAAACGGTTTTAAGAATGTGGTGGGGCGTGTCGAGCATGAACAGGGTACTGGCAAAAAACTGGATGTTTTTATCACTGTGTTTGGTGTGCAGGGCTAGCGTTTTATTGTGGGAGGTGGGACATAATATAATTAATCAGTTCTTGCGTTTTAACTCTTAATTTTAGGGCCGAGACTCATACCCAATAGCAGACATGGTTGTGAGTTGAACGGCGGCGAGGAAGTTTTATGCGGACCATATTGATCACGCGGCGCATCTACCCATCGCCCGCCAGTCTTTAGAATATGAATGATACCCGAAATAACCCGGCGATCATCAACACGCTCAACGCCCCGTGTATCGGTCGGCAAGTGGGGTTTAATCTTATTGAACTGGGCCTTGGTCAACCAGAAAAATTGTTTTGACATCAGCAGTCTCCTTTTGGAAACTGTGAATCATAATTTACGAAAAGCTTTTTATGGGGCCTGACCCGCAAATGAGTATCGAAATGCTGTAGGAGAGGAAGAACGGAGTGAATATTGATGTGTGGTATGAATAAACTAAAATATCTTGCTTTTTCTTTTTTAGCCTCATGCGCAGCCAATAGCATTGACCCAAGCGTTAATGCTAATTGGGAATATAAAAACCTTTTTGTCGGTAAATTAATTACAGTCTCGGCTGATAATAAATTCACCAAACAAAGAATTTCAGCTCTTGAAGAAAAATACCAAAATGATCATTTAAAACCATTTAATGAAGAAATAGTGTTTAGAAAATTGTTTCTCGATAAAAAAACTAATATGCGATTTTACTTGTTCGAAACTCTATACACGACAGATACTTTTGTGGTTTTTGTTCTTGTTGAAGATGTATTGTTTGACCAATTTTTATTTTCGTCATGGTTTTATTTTCGTCATGGAATGC
>CAZGVP010000494.1:0-2366 GCA_964529135.1 uncultured Caulobacterales bacterium
GTCATCACCCAATCGGTCTGGTGCAAAATGCAGATCACCGATCGCATGGCTCGGCTGCATTGATGGAATAATGCCTAAGCTTCTGAAACGCGGAATATCGCTCGGCTCAATGATTTGCGCATGCTCAATACGCCAACGCGGCTCTGCGACAGCGCGGCTTGAGGCGCCGATTTCACCCAAAACCTGTTCGTACCAGTCAAGAAGCTGACGGTTACCGCGGTCACCAATTGCGTGAATATTCATCTGAATACCAGCGCGCAGTCCTTGACGCATCACACCAAGTGCATCCTCAGCTTTGATCGTAATAAGGCCATGTGTGTCCGCGTCTGAATATGGCTCCAATAGCGCGGCACCACGTGAGCCCAAGGCGCCGTCAACATACATTTTGATCGCACGCGTGACGATGGTACCAGACCGGCTTTCACGAGCGCCGCCAGTGAAGAGATAATTCGCGTCACCTGGGTTGATCGCGTTATAAACTCGGATGCCCAGATTACCGTTGTCGGACAAGCCTTCCATCGCGACCACTTCTTCCCACGCAACCGACATATTATGCAGGCCGGTCCAACCATATTTCGCATACACATCACCGCCGACTTGAAGCGCCTCGCGAATACGTGCGTTATCACGTTCCGGGATCAAGCTACCGGTGAGGCCCATCGCAGCGTCTATCAAAATACCCGTCGGCTCGCCGAGCGCATTTTTGATGATCTCACCACCAAAGGGAGCTTCGGTCTCGCCAGTAATACCGGCCATTTCCAGCGCTTTTGAGTTTGCAACCAGCGCATGACCATCTGCGCGGCGCAGGATTACAGGAATATCAGCAACAACATCATCCAAGTCCCAGCGGCTTGGCATCCGCTTTTCAGGCCAGTGAGTTTCGATCCAACCCCGGCCTGAGATAACTGCATCATCATGGCTAGCGCGCCAATCTGCAACCTTCGTTACAAAATCGCTGAGCGAGTTAATACCCTCAAGGTTTAGTGCCAGTTCGCGCTCACCAATACCACCCAAGTGCGCATGGGCATCAACAAACCCAGGAAACAGTGCGGCGCCTTCTAGCGACAAGACCGTCGTCGTCTCACCGATAAAGTCACGAACACGAGCTTCAGACCCCACATAAATGAAGCGACCATCCTTGATCGCGACAGCTTGCGCTTCGGGGTTGTTATCATCGGCTGTGTAAACCGGCCCACCCTGAATAACCGTGTCAGCGATATCGCCGGCATCTTGCGCGCTCAAACCAGCCGAAAAAATCGCGGCTGCCAGTAAGGCGGCAAATCCCGTGATGAATTTCATTATTATCTCCCTAGCAGTTGGCACTGTTAACCCATGGCCCCACCGGGCGCTATGCTAGGCATTTTTGCGTCTATATCAAGGAAGAAGGTGCGATCTCATTCATCGCCGTCTTTATTTTCGCGCATATGGTTTTGCTCCATGGCGCTCGCAAAATATGACCCTTGGTCCTCGCTTGAACGCGCGCGTTTGATAAGAGCAAATATAAGCCCGAGCAGTGCACCAGCGCCGATGACTACGCCAAAGATAATAACGAAAGATAGAATCCATGTGCCGAGGCTGATCGCGTCCTCACACCCACCAACACATTCCGAGGCGGAACGTCGATCAACAAAGCTTGCAAACGCCATATAAGCCGTAAGCGATAACGCGATAAGCGCCAACACCATCTTGAAGGTGAAAGGAATAGCACTTTTCTTACGCGCACGCTGTCGCTTGGTAATGAATACTTTCTCAGACATGGCGTGACTATGGCGCTGCAAGAGACCTTAAGCAAGTCACGAAAGCGGCAAATCAATGAACCACATAGGAAAACTCAAAGGTCATGTTTCTTCATTAAATGGCGAAACTGATCATAGCTTAAGCTCATATGCTGCGCGGCCAGTCGCTGATTATACCGATTAGCGGCAAGCGCTGTTTCTGCGAGATGCTTTTCAAACGTTCTGAGCTTATCCTTGAAATCAAATGACTGATTGGGTGACTGGCTATGGGTATCGACCGGCTCTTCACCTGAATGGGCTTCAGAACCGGTGGATGGTGCCTTAGCAAGGCTAGCTTTCGGACGATAGGGGCTATCAAACGGATCGAAAACAATATCGGCGATAGGTTCCTCGCCGTCCCAAGCTCGGTATACCGCCCGCTCCACAACGTTCTTAAGCTCCCGAATATTACCAGGCCAGGCATAATCCAGCATCATTTCCATCGCGGCCTCTGTGTACCCAGGAAACTGAAGCCATTCCTGCTCTCGAGCCATCAAGCGACCAAAATGATTAGCAAGCAGCGGTATATCATCCTTTCGTTCGCGCAGCGGCGGAACGGTAATGACATCAAACGCGAGCCTATCGAGAAGA
>CAZGVP010000495.1:0-2341 GCA_964529135.1 uncultured Caulobacterales bacterium
GAACAGGATTTTGTGCTGGTAAAATAGTAATATAAATTTTACCAATTTACCTTTTTCTAATGCTCTAACTTTGAAATACTATTTATGAAGAGCAAAAAAATGATTTTTTTTTCTAGACCTGACGTTAATCAACATTTTGGATTAAAGCGAGCTTTACCTTTTATCGTGCCAATGTTGTGTACAGCTTGTGTATCTGGAGATTATAATGATGCAGCTCCTCTTCAAGTATTACCATCAATCCCTATTCCGTTTGTTAGCGAGGCCCAAGAGCCGGTCACAAGTAACGATGAGATTGAGGTGATTGAAGCAAGTGAAGAATTTTTGGAAGATAATTCAACTTATATGAAAATAGCACTCGCTGTCGCAGATATCGGTGCCCTTTCTTCGCGCCTGGAATTACAAGGACGCCATTATGATCAAGAGGCCTTCCGGCGCACATTATTGCCACAGTTAACTCCTGTAGTGAATACAAATCAAGATGGAGACGTAATCGGTCGGGTACTGATTGAGCAAATTATATTTGATAGTGGAAGATTTCGCGCAGGCAGAAAAGTTCTAAACTCAGAACAAGCAGTGGCTTTTGCTCAATATGTAATCCAGTTTAATACCCGGGTCAGCAACGCTGTCGATGCATATTTGCGTAGCCATCGCTCACGGCAACTTTCCACAGTGTCGACACTCCTGGCAGATCGATACGAAAATATGTATGCGCGGGCAGAACAACGCCTCTCTGGTGGTGTTGGGAAAAAATCAGAATTAAGTTTGTTTGAAATAAAACGCCTTGAAAATCTGAATGAAGCGGCATCCGATAAAGCTGTAGCGGATGCTGCAATGCTGGAATTGGAAACACTTACAGGCCAAAGATTTGGGGTAGAGCCATCACGGTTTGAATTTACTTCAACCGAGCAACAACAACCGCCCGCCATTGCATTAGCAAATGCGGAAAAGAAAGTTGCCTCAGCGGAGTTACGTGTCCAGCAAGCAGAAAGACTTCCTGAAGTGCGCCTACAAGGCAGTGTCGGTCGAGGTACCAGCTTTGGTTCAGGTTTTGACGATCAACCTAACACCCTCACAGCTGGCATTCGCTTAAATCAACCTCTTACCTGGGGTAAAGACTATGGCCTCAAATCCTCCAGAGCACAATTTCATGCCGCTGAAGCTCGTGTTCGCGAACAGGCACGCGATATAAATGCAGAACTTGAGCGCCTCAAACTACAAGCACAATCATTCGAAATACAACTCTCTCAAAGTGCCGCGCTTGTCGCTGCTGCAAACGAGCGTGCCGATGAATTTGAGCAACAATTCCTTGGTGGAGCTATTGGTATTGTTGAAGCGGTTAGCATTCTTGATACTTATAAACGAGCGGCGCGTATGAAAATTGAAATGGAATTTTCACTTTATGATGCGGAAAGACAAATCGCCCAAATTCACGGTCTATTTGGCCCATTTCGAGAAGAATAATACTTGAATAATTAGCAAAATGATCAAAAAACTAATTCGCTTGTCTATGCATTAATCTTGAATGTTTTAGCTCCATCCGAGCACCTTAAGTCTATCGATTTTCTATACCTGTTCCAAAAACTAGATAGTCCCAAGATTAGACGGATTCGGAAACATTCAAGACGCCACGGTTAATCTGATCGCGTTCAATGCTCTCAAATAACGCTTTAAAATTTCCCTCGCCAAACCCCTCATCGCCTTTGCGCTGGATGAATTCAAAGAAAACCGGACCAATCTGAGCTTCAGCAAAAATCTGAAGTAACAGCCTCGGAGTTGTCCCTTCTGTGGTGCCGTCAAGCAGAATTCCCCTGGACTTTAATGCCTGTTCATCTTCACCATGCCCTGCCAGGCGCTCACCCAGCATTTGATAATACGTTGCTGGCGGGGCCGTCATAAAAGGAACTCCTTTTTCTTTCAAACGATCCCAGCAAGAGTAAAGATCGTCACATATGAGTGCGATATGTTGGATACCTTCACCATTGTACTCACGAAGAAATTCATCGATCTGACCTTTTCCTCCCTCACCTTCTTCATTTAGGGGAATGCGAATTTTACCGTCGGGTGCAGTCAACGCTTTAGATGTTAAACCAGTATATTCCCCTTTAATATCGAAAAAACGGATCTCCTGAAAATTGAAAAGCTTTTCATAAAAACCTGCCCAATAATTCATCCGTCCACCATATACATTATGCGTCAGATGATCGATCAATTTAAAACCGCAACCTACTGGTTCTTTTTCAATGCCAGGAATATATTCAAAATCGATATCATAAATATTCAGTTCCCCGTTCCCAGTATTATAACGATCAATGAGATAGATGATTGAATTTCCTATGCCTCG
>CAZGVP010000496.1:0-2335 GCA_964529135.1 uncultured Caulobacterales bacterium
GATGGGGCTTTGTCAGGAAGAGTTACGTCGCCCTATGGTTCCTGCTCATGATGACGCCAAAGCTGCGATCCGGGTAGCCCTTAAGGGATTGGATCTTATCTGATCATGGCCCCGAAAAAAGAAGATCGGTCCAAAAAGATCATCGCAGAAAACCGCAAAGCGCGGCACGATTACTATATTATTGAAACTGTTGAAGCGGGTATTATTTTGACAGGCACAGAAGTTAAATCGTTGCGTGAGGGTAAGGTCAATATTGCTGAAAGTTACGCGTCTCCGGAAACCGATGGCATCTGGTTAGTTAATGCCAATATTCCGGAATATTCTCGTGGTAACCGAGAAAACCATCCGCCTAAGCGTACGCGAAAGCTTCTTTTGCATAAACGCGAGATTGCCCGCTTGGTACAGGCAGTGGAGCGCAAGGGTTATACCCTCGTACCTTTAAGGTTGTTTTTTAATGATCGCGGCATGGCAAAAATCGATATTGGTATCGGCCAGGGTAAAAAAAATCATGATAAGCGTGATACGGAGAAATCACGTGACTGGGGGCGCCAGAAACAGCGCCTCTTGCGAGATCGTGGATAGCAGCCTGCCGTCTGCGAATATTAATTACAAATTCAAGCATGCAAAGGAATAGCTTGCCTGAACGTGATGCTCAAACCTTGCCCCGTGTACTGTAATTGGTGTATGTCCCCGTTTTTCCTGGTGCATAAAAAGGCGACGTCGATATGGCTGGAGACTCAACAACTCCCCCCCTGGTAGGTATCATTATGGGATCGCAATCTGATTGGTCGACCATGGTGAAAGCGTGCGAAATTCTGGATGCGCTCCAAATCCCTTTTGAGAAGAAAATTGTTTCTGCCCACCGCACGCCTGATCGTCTTTATGATTATGCTCGCTCAGCGAAATCTCGCGGATTAAAAGCGGTTATTGCGGGTGCCGGTGGCGCAGCTCATTTACCGGGCATGGTTGCATCGATGACACCTTTGCCGGTGATTGGTGTGCCTGTTAAATCACGTGCGCTTTCTGGTCTAGACAGCCTGTTATCCATCGTGCAAATGCCAAAAGGTATACCGGTTGCAACCGTCGCGATTGGTGAAGCTGGAGCCGCTAATGCTGGTTTGCTTGCTGCAGCAATGCTTGCTGCCCATGATGATGGTTTGGCGGTTAGGCTCGATGCATGGCGTGCAACGCAATCTAAAGAGATTGTCGAAGAGGTTGTCGAGTAAGTGAATGGTGTCAGTACATTTCAGCCAGTCAAGCCGAACGGTTGTGTAGGCATTCTTGGCGGTGGTCAGCTGGGGCGAATGTTGGCTCTTGCTGCTGCACGACTTGGTTTGCGCGCCCATATTTATTGTCCGGAAGAAAAATGCCCGGCAGCAGAGGTTTCCTCGGCCTATACAGTTGGTGCGTATACTGATGAGAAAAATCTCGCTGCTTTTGCGAGTAGTGTTGATGTTATAACCTATGAGTTCGAAAATGTTCCTGCACAAACTGTACGTATCTTAACTGCTCTTGGGCGCGATGTCGCGCCTGGCGGGAATGCATTGGCGATTGCACAGGATAGATTGAAGGAAAAAGAATTTGTCCAGGAGGTGGGCGGTCAAACCCCTTTATATCATCCAGTTGATGATTTGGCCTCCCTAGCCGAAGGGTTGCAAATTACTGGAAGGCCCGCCATTCTCAAAACGCGCCATCTTGGTTATGACGGGAAAGGCCAAACCCGTATTGGTGTGAAGACGGATGATTTACCCCGCGCTTGGGAAGGTGCAATAGAATACGCTTGGAATGAAGTCGGTGCAAAGCCTTCTATCCTTGAGGCGTTTGTTCCGTTTGAGAGGGAAATTTCTATCATTGCTGCGCGCAATCGCGGTGGCGAAGTTGCCCTGTATGAACCATCTGAAAATCAGCATCGTGATGGTATTCTCCATCGCTCTGTGGTGCCAGCAGCAATTGGCACTCAAACCCATGAGGCTGCACAGGTACTAACCACAACAATGCTAGAGGCGCTTGATTATGTTGGTGTGATCGGCGTTGAGTTTTTTGTAATGAAAGATGGGTCCTTGTTGGTCAACGAGTTCGCGCCACGTGTACATAACTCTGGTCATTGGACTGAAGCAATTTGTGAAATATCCCAATTTGAACAACATATTCGTGCTATATGTGGATGGCCATTGGGCGTGCCATCTCGCCATAGTGATGGGGTGATGGAAAACCTTATTGGTGACGAAGTCAACCGCTGGCATGATATCATAGAAGAAGCCGGCGCAGTCCTAAATCTCTATGGAAAACGCGAGGCGCGGCCCGGGCGCAAAATGGGCCATGTGACTCAGATTCT
>CAZGVP010000497.1:0-2330 GCA_964529135.1 uncultured Caulobacterales bacterium
ACCGACTGCCAACACAATCCTGCATGACACCCGCACACCGCTTGTTAGCTGGTTTTATGCTATGTATCTGTTCTGCACCACGCGCCACGGCGTTTCCGGCAAAGAACTGCAACGCCAGCTTGGCGTAACCTACAAAACCGCTTGGCGCATTGGCCAGCAAATTCGCGAACTGACTGCGCGAGGCGACTTTGACGCGCTGCTATCTGGCCATGTAGAACTTGATGAGGCTTACGTGGGAGGCCGGACCAGCGGCGGCAAGCGTGGTCGCGGTGCACCTAACAAGACGATTGTTATGGGTATGGCATCACGTGACGGTAAGCTGAAAACTGCTGTCATTCCGAACGTCAAAAAAGACACCCTGCGCGGCGTGGTTCTGAAAAACGTCAAGGCTGGTTCAACAGTCAGCACCGACGAACTTTACAGCTACAATTTACTCACTGGCGACGGTTATCAGCACGGCGTCGTGAGCCACGGTAAGAAAGAATATGCTTACTACGACTATCGGACAGACGAAAACTATCACGTCAACACGGTAGAAGGTTTCTGGCGGCTATTTAAGGCGTCAATTCGCGGAACGCACGTCCACATTTCGCCGAAATATATGGAGCGTTACCTAAGCGAGTTCACTTTTCGGGCGAACCATCGCGGTCGGGTGAACGGGATGTTTGATCTTCTTGTGGGCGCACTGTGACGTCCATTAAGGATTCAAACTGCTTCCGGTCAGCAGGGCCGACGCCCTCAGCTTCCGCCTGATCGACAAAGTCACTTAATTGACCTTCTTTAATCGCTTCTTTTAAGTTCATACATCGCCTATGTAGTGCTGTTTGCATGACATACATGCGGTATTGTTATAGTGTAGTGCGGTTAGCATTACAATGGAGCTGGTATGAAAGACTATAACCTACAAGTGCGGCTTACCCAAGCTGAAAGGGATACCCTCAATCTTGTCGCCAACGGGTCGGGAATTTCCGTCTCCGCTTGGGTAAGGGATAGACTGCGCCGTGCAGCTAGAGAAGAACTGCAGTCGTCCGGCATAAAAGTTCCATTCCTTGATACCAAAATAAGCGCAGCAAATGGTCGGTGAAGCAATCCAGGGGTTCACGTTCACGCCGGGCGGCATTGGCAATATTTTCAAGACTTACAGGCTGAAAGTTCCGCCTTACCAGCGGGAATATGCTTGGGAAAAAGAGCAGGTCAACCAGCTGTTTGAAGATTTAAGTCGAGCGAAAAACGATCATTCTGATTATTTTCTTGGAACAATCGTAACTATCAGAGGCGGCCAGGGTGACCCACTGCAAATTGTTGATGGCCAACAGCGATTAACAACCACGGCATTGCTGATAGCCGCCATAAGGGACGTGCAAAGCGAGATAGGCCAAGACGCTAAGGTGATCGAAAGCATCAACAACGATTATCTGAGCACTTTTGACCGCAAGGCCAACGGCAGGGTTCCCAAGTTAATTCTCAATATTGATGACAATGAGTTTTTTGAAGGATTGATCGAAAACACAGCGATAACTCCAACCCGCGAATCCCACAATAGGTTAAAAGCCGCCCAAAAGGCGGCAAAAGCCCACACTAAAAAACTGATAAATGCCTTTGCAGAATCTGATCGTTCCGGTGTGCTAAATGATTGGTTGGAATATATCGAGCAAGGCGCGTCGGTAATTCTTGTGGAAACAGATGACGGCTCAAAAGCCTTCAAAATGTTTGAAACGCTAAATGACCGTGGGCTAAAAACGTCGCAAGCCGATTTGGTGAAAAGCTATTTGTTTGGAGAGTCAAACGCGCGCATCACAGAATGCCAATCGCGATGGTCCTCGATGAAAGACAATTTGGAAGAAATTGATGATGATGATCGGGCTATCAATTTTCTGCGCCATTCAATAATTGCTACACGTAAATTCGTCAGAGCGGATGAAGTTTACGACCATGTTCAACAAACTATCCGGGGCGAAAGCAACTCGACAGGCATCATATCGAATCTAGAGCAGCAATCCCGTGCCTATGTGGCAACATTCCAGCCTAGTGCCAGCCATTGGGATGGATACCCGGTATCTGCCACAAGGGCCCTAGCTACGTTCAACAAATTCAATCTCAAACCCATGCGCCCCTTAATATTGGCGCTTGCCCTGAAATTTAAGCCAGCAATCTTTGAAACAGCCATAAAAATGCTTGTTTCTCTAAGCGTCCGCTTGGTTATAACCGGGTCCACTAGGAGTGGAGTTGTTGAGCAAGCCTTTGCAGGAGCCGCTCTAGGCGTAACAGAGGGCAATATAACCACACAATCCCATCTAAAGGCCGCCCTTAAAAATGTCATGATTTCAGAT
>CAZGVP010000498.1:0-2326 GCA_964529135.1 uncultured Caulobacterales bacterium
CGTTGAGCGTTTGTTAAAAGAACATGGTGTTTTCACCGTTCATCGAACCGGCATTACTAAGGGGGCTTGTGTGCGGGTGACGCCCTCTATCTTTAATAGTGTGGAAGAGTGCCTGGTACTGGAGCGGGCCTTGCGTTTGATTGCAAAAAGATTTGTATAAGGATATTATTGATGAATTGGCGTTATATACCAGTTTTTGCTTTTGTCACTTTAGCTACCTTCGTGTTGCATGAGGGTGCACATTGGGCAATAGGCGAGGCGTTGGGATATGATATGTGGGTAAGGGTGAACAGTGCGGGTCTAGTGACGGGCGATTATGTTAATGACTGGCACCGTTCGTTAGTATCTATTGCTGGACCGGTGGTGACCATTGCGCAAGGCGTGATAGGTTACATACTGGTTTGGGTGAGGCGGTCGTATGCCGCGTTTATTGTTCTTTTTACAGCTTTGATGATGCGTGTGCTTGCAAGTGTGGTGAGTTTGAATAACCTCAATGATGAGGCTCGGGTCAGTGAGGCTATGGGTATGAATATGTGGGTGTTGCCGGGTGTGGTCGTTGGGTCATTGTTATTGTTGACGATTTTTGCGGGTGTAAAGTTGAGGTTGGGTTGGCGGTCATGGATATTTTGCTGGATTGCTGCGTCGTTGTGCCTGATGGGTGTTGTGTTATCCGAGCCATGGTTGCCAACATTGGGAGCGGCTTAAATTGCCATTGATTTAGACCAATGATTAGGCCTTATATGACATTTGGGAATCAACAAAGCATTTCAGGGTACCCATTGCCAATCCTCGTTGGGTTGCTTATCTCAAGCGCTTGTTAATACCATCCAACAGGGCTTGCAGACCGACCTTATGACCAATTTTTCTCCCCGTGAAATCGTTTCCGAGCTTGATCGTTTTATTATTGGCCAAAAGGCGGCCAAGCGTGCTGTTGCGGTGGCGCTTCGTAATCGCTGGCGCCGCCGAAAAGTAGAAGGGGCAATGCGCGAAGAAATCACGCCAAAAAATATTTTAATGATCGGGCCCACCGGCGTTGGTAAAACCGAAATTTCACGGCGTCTGGCGAAATTGGCCGGGTCTCCTTTCCTGAAGGTTGAGGCCACCAAATTTACCGAAGTTGGCTATGTGGGCCGTGATGTGGATTCCATTGTCCGCGATTTGGTGGAAATTGCGATCGGGCTTGTGCGTGATAAAAAACGCGAAGAAGTTCGCACCCGCGCGCATTCGCAAGCTGAAGAACGGGTGCTTGCTGCGCTTGTAGGTGAACATGCTGGCGAAACCACCCAGAAGAAGTTCCGTGAACAATTGCGCAATGGTGATCTTGATGACAAGGAAATAGAATTGGACCTGAAAGAAGGTGCGTCCTCTATGCCAAGTTTTGATATTCCTGGTATGCCGGGCGCTCAAATGGGGATGATCAATCTTTCTGACATTTTAGGTAAAGGCTTTGGTGGTCCGGTTAAAAAGCGAACCTTGAAAGTGAAAGACGCATATGAACCACTCATTGCTGAAGAGTCAGATAACTTGCTCGACGAAGACAGTCTTTCTCGTGAAGCGGTGGACCTTGTGGAAAATGACGGGATAGTCTTTCTTGATGAGATTGATAAGATTGCTCGCAATGCGGAGCGTGGTGGCGGTAGTGCGGATGTTTCGCGCGAAGGCGTGCAACGTGACTTGTTACCATTAATTGAAGGTGCCACCGTTGCAACGAAATATGGTCCGGTGAAAACTGATCATATTTTGTTTATTGCCTCTGGTGCTTTTCATCTCTCCAAGCCAGCAGATCTTTTGCCTGAACTGCAAGGGCGGTTGCCAATTCGCGTAGAACTTGAAGCATTAAGCCGCGATGATATGCGTCGTATTTTGACGGAAACAGAAGCCAGCTTATTGAAGCAATATGAAGCCTTGATGGGTACTGAAGGCCTCGATCTATCATTTGGTGAGGACGCTATTGATGCGATTGCTGATGCTGCAACCGCAGTGAATGCTTCTATTGAAAATATCGGTGCGCGACGTCTTGCGACGATCATGGAAAAAGTGCTGGAAGAAGTTTCCTTTGATGCTGCTGACCGCGATGGCCAAGCTATGGTTATCGATGCCACCTATGTGGAGGAACGACTGGGCGACATTGCGCGCGATGCAGATTTGTCGAAATTTGTATTGTAGGCGTGGATTTTGTTGTTTCAGCGGTTTTGAATATTCGGTTAAATTCGAAACAAAATATTATTTAGAGTATTGAATGGTGCTTTGGATGTTTGTATTTTTGAAGCTGGATGTTTTACTGATCCAGTTGATGGGGCTGGTTTTACATGGAGAGCTTGTTTTG
>CAZGVP010000499.1:0-2315 GCA_964529135.1 uncultured Caulobacterales bacterium
ACGAATAACCCTTTTTGGGCGATAGGCCAGGGGAGCGACAATTCTTTTTTCATACAGAGATTGTCTGGTGGTTTTGGAACGGCTGGCAGGGTGATTATCTATGATGAAAATGGGTCACTTGGTTTGTGGGGCGCGCCATCATCAAAGGGAAAAATTGCGACGAGAGCCAATGTTAACGCTGATGGCGTCGAGAACATTCTGTATCTGGAGCAAACAGCGTTGTCTGTAGCAAGTGGAGTTGCGCAATTTCATAATAACCAAGATACGGCAACACCCATTCTTAGATGTACGACTAACACTCGCAATGTTCTTGAGGTTCCGGCTAGTGGCAGCATTAGTGTGGAGGCACCGGTGCGATTGTTGAGGACAACAATCTTGGACCTTCCCTCCGCCTCATTTGCTGGAGATGGTGCCATGGTTTACGTAACCGATTCCGTTGATGGACCAGTACCCGCTTTTAGTGACGGGACAAATTGGCGGCGGATGACGGATCGTGCCATCATTGTATAACTATCATGCTGCAATGCCTGAAAATTGCGGTGGGGTTACGTATCGGGTGTTTTTTCGATACCTTGAACTTACGCTATCTGGATAGAAATGTAGGGAATAGCTGATGTCACAGCAGACCGTCGTGCTGATTACACTGATTGTTTACAAGTTGACCCTGATCGGGATTGGTCTGTGGGCTGCGCGCCGGGTTCACGATGAGGATGATTTCTTTTTGGGCGGACGCTCTGTTGGTCCCATTGTCTCCGGACTCTCCTATGCGGCGAGCACATCGTCGGCCTGGGTGTTATTAGGGTTTTCCGGCTTCGTATATGCATCAGGGCTATCGGCTCTGTGGATGATGCCAGGTATCTGGTTGGGGTACATCATCATGTGGGTGTGGATAGGCCCTAAATTACGCGAAGAGAGTGCAGAACTTGGGCATGTGACACTGACAGATTTCTTGATTTCACGACTTGATATCAAATCTGGTTGGCGCAAGGCAATTGCTCTTCTCAGTACACTGCTAATTATACTCTGCTTTATTTTTTATATTGCAGCACAATTTGATGCTGCGGCTAAAGCCTTCGTCGATCAGTTTTCATTGTCCATGACGGAGAGTGTTTTATTGGGTGCTGTTATCATTTTGATTTATTGCCTACTTGGAGGGTTTTGGGCAGTGAGTGTTACAGATACCCTACAAGGCGCGGTGATGTTGCTTGTATCAATCGGATTGCCACTGGCAACACTCACGGCAGCTGGTGGTTTTGGAGCTGTTTTTAACACACTCGAAGCAACCAGCCCTGAGAGTTATTTGCAGTGGAGCGGCGGCATGGGGCCAATGTTACTGATCGGGTTTATGCTAGGCGTTTGGGGCATTGGAGGGGGTACGTTTGGGCAACCCCATCTATTAGCAAGATTGATGGCGGTTAAAGACGACAAGGCGCGTCGCCAGGGTTTTACGATTGCGATGAGTTGGGGCGTGCTGGTGTATGTTGGTATGGTAGTGTTGGCCTTAGCCGGTCGTGCTCTTGTAGAAGGGGGAGCTATGAATATTCCTGATACCGGTGAAGCGATTTTCTATCGGGTTGCGGGATCAGTATTACCTCCTGTGCTTGCTGGTATTGTCATTGCTGCAACGTTGTCTGCAGTTATGTCTACGGTTGATTCTATTCTTTTGGCTGCGTCGGCCGCAGTTGCTCATGATCTTGGGTTGAATGCGCGTAATCCAAAACGCGCTTTGCTTGCTTCGAGGCTTGTAATGGCCGGGATTGCCATTTTTGCTGTGGTATTAACGCTGACTTTGCCCGATTCAATCTTTAACCGTGTTCTGTTTGCATGGGCGGCACTTGGTGCTGCCTTCGGGCCAGTAGTATTTGCCCGTGTCGCTGGAAAGTCACCATCCGGGGCCATAATATTTTGGGCTATTTGTTCCGGATTTGTCGTAACCGTATTTTTCTACAGCCTAGGGACATTGGCAGTGTCTGAAACGGGGGGCATATGGAATATATTGATCGGATGGGCACACCTTCCCGGTGACCCATTTGAACGCGTGGCCCCGTGGGTAATCCCTTTGTTCTTGCTATTTCAAGGAAGACAACAATTACCGGTTGAGTTTGACCGAAAATAATCCATTTTTAGAGCCAAATAGCGAGCAAAAAACATATGAAATTGAGACGGTACCTTAATTTATACTGTATAAGTTGGAAAAAACGTATTTATTTTAGAGGATGATTAATGGCAGTGCTTTTTAAGCAATGGAAGTTACTCCTGACCGGTGCATTGATGCTGCTTGTTGTTGTTGTTTCTCACATTAGCTCTTTCTAGTG
>CAZGVP010000500.1:0-2307 GCA_964529135.1 uncultured Caulobacterales bacterium
CGTTCTTCCTTTATCTCGCCCATTGGGGCGCGCACACACCATTACAGGCGACGAGAGAAGATTTTGAAGCGGTTGGCGACTTAAAACCCCATCGTTTACGGGTTTATGCTGCCATGGTGCGCGCGCTTGATCGCTCTGTCGGACGGATCGTTGAAAAACTTGAGGCGGAGGGGCTTTCTGAGAACACGATTATCGTCTTCTCCTCGGACAATGGCGGCGCAGGTTATATCGGGCTGCCTGATGTAAACGCGCCATATCGCGGATGGAAACTGACGCTTTTTGAAGGCGGTATACGCGCGCCTTTATTTATGAAATGGCCGGAAAAAATCACACCGGGGACGGTTATTGACGTGCCGGTTGCGCATATTGATGTGATGCCAACGCTTGCCGCCGCAGGCGGCGCTGCTTTGCCGAATGGCGTTGAAATTGATGGGAAAAATCTATTGCCGATTGCAACGGGCACTGGCAATCTGTCCCGCGAAAACGATGCACTTTACTGGCAAAGCGGTTACACACGTGTCGTGCGGGCGGGAAACTGGAAGCTGCAAATTGATGGCAAGCAGAATAAGGCATGGTTATTCGATCTGGCAAGCGATCCAACGGAGCAGAATAATTTGTCCACTATTCGCTCCGACAAGGTTGCTGAGCTGGAACATTTAATCAACGCGCATTTTGAAGACGCTCGTACGCCACTTTATCCGTATACGCTTGAAAATCCTGTCTTAATTGATAAAACGCTTGCAGATGACTATAAGGTAGGCGATGAGTATGCATGGTGGCCCAATTAAAACTATCCCGTTTCAAAAGCTGCACTGAGTTATGGTGTATCGGTTTTGATGATGCGAAACCCTATATGATTTGATGAAAAATTTGTTTCCTGCGGTTGCCGCGCGGCGGGCCGATATCGCACACAGAAATTATCAGAGCAAAGATAAGACCCACCTTTAATCGTATGAGTTTGTGAACCATAGGGCGTATCGGTCCATTCCCAGACATTACCAATCATATCGTGAAGGCCAATATTGTCTGGGCCGAAGCAACCGATGGGTGATGATCCCGAAAAGCCGTCCGTGGCTTGGTCGATAACTGGAAAAATCCCTTGCCACGTATTGGCGTGTGGGGTTCCCGATGCATCATAAGCGTTCGATTTGGGATTGTTGGGGTTTGCTAATCCCAATGTCGCCGCATATTCCCACTCAATTTCAGTGGGCAGTCGTCCGCCTGCCCAGGAAGCATAGGCCATAGCGTCACCATGAGAAATGTGGACAACAGGATATTTGCCTTTGTCTTCAATTGTGCTGCCAGCGCCTAGCGGTGTTTTCCAGCTTGCTCCTGAAACCAGTTTCCATCCGCCTGCACTGTCGTTACCCTTGTTTGGCATTGTGAAGACAGCAGATCCGGCACCGGGGCCACCTTTTTGCGTACTGCGTTCTGCGTCGGTGATATAGCCGGTAGATTTTACAAACTCTGCAAACTGATTGTTTGTGACTTCGTGAGTGAGGAGTGAAAACCCTTCGACCTGTATTTGCAGTGTCGGGGATTCTTCCGGGTATAACGGGGAATTCCCTTTGATGTAGGAGCCGGTTGGAATATCTACATAATCGCCTTGTGAAAGGTGCGAAATTGCACAGCGGTTCCTGGTTTCATTGACATCGCTCTCAAGAACATCCCCCCGCGAACAACTGGCGGTCATAATCAAAACGCTGGTGAGCAAAATCCGGGTCATATTGCTTAAAGAGCAAAACTCGGCCTCTTGTTCAAGGCGCTTCGCCAGCGCTTGATGTTGAGATGTTCGATCTTTGCCCGCCATGTTGCGATTTCGGCTCTGGCGTGAGGTTTAATAATGGAAATCAACCGATTGATACAATTTTCTGAGCCTTGAAACGAGCATAACGTTTGTTGTTTTTCTGCAACGTACGCTGAAAGAGCGATGTTGCGATTGTTAATTCTCTGGTGCCAAAAAACAAATGGCATTGATTATGTCAATAAAATGTGTAACATAAAATGACATAAAAGATGCCAATAAATCGCCATGAGTGCTTAAATTAAAAGGCATCCCCAAAAACCTTGACCGGGAGGCTTCTATGAACAGAAAACAGATTGCGGATAGGCTCAGATTTTCGCCTTTTTTAGGGCTGATGGCTTTTTCTTTGGCGTCCTCGCCTGCGTTGGCGCAAGACGACATCACTGATGACACCATTATTGTTACTGGAACCAAGCGCGCGCAATCGTTGGAAGATGTGCCAATCGCTGTGACAGTATTGAATTCTGAACAATTGAAACGTGCAGGGGTTCGGGATATCACAC
>CAZGVP010000501.1:0-2303 GCA_964529135.1 uncultured Caulobacterales bacterium
TTGCCAAACAATTACACAAAAAATAAAATAATTATATCATGAAATTTAAAATCAAGAAAAACCTTCTTGCCTTGCGCTGTTATCTCTTCCGACAGACGCAACCCGCCAACGGGGAAGAGTTGGTAGCCTATTTTATAGAAAGCGCCAGCATCTCCCAGTGTCTCAACAATTTTTTGAGCATCACTAATATTCGGTACATCCAGGGCGATAATTATCCGGTCATCAGCATTCATCAAGACCTCATTTTTTTACTGTTTTCTTTTTAGCCGTTCGCAACGGTGGCTTATTCGACAAGGGTTTTATCTTTTTAACTTTCTTTAATGGTGTCTTTGTTGGTTTAGATTTTGTCAACTTTGCAAAACCCCCTTCAGGGGTTTTATCTTTGTAAAGACACACTTCCGAAACGCTACACCGCCAACATTCTGGCGTGCGCGCTTTACAAACATAACGCCCATGTAAAATCAACCAGTGGTGAGCATGCTGCAAAAATTCAACAGGCGTAATCTTATCGAGCCCTCGTTCAACTTCTAACGGATTTTTGCCTGGGGCAATTCGCGTCCGGTTCCCAATACGAAATATATGCGTATCAACCGCAATGGTTGGTTGGCCAAACACCACATTACATACAACATTCGCCGTTTTACGTCCCACACCTGGAAGGGTTTCCAATGTATCGCGATCGGAAGGCACCTGACCGTCATACTGATCCAGCAAAATCTGAGAGAGTTTTATGACGTTTTTTGCCTTACCCCGCCACAATCCGATTGTTTTTATGTACACACCAAGTTTATCCTCTCCCAATGCCACTATTTTTTCTGGCGTATCGGCTATCGGAAAAAGTTTCGCTGTTGCTTTGTTAACCCCAACATCTGTGGCTTGCGCAGACAACACAACCGCCACCAACAAAGTATAGGGGCTGGAATAATTCAGTTCAGTTTTTGGCTCCGACATATTACCGGCGAGCGTGGCATAAAATTTATGCGCATTTTCGCGGGTCATTTTTCTAACCATATTGGCCCATTCCTTTACTCAAGCGCGGCAAACTGGAACCTTTTTTACGGCCCTTAAAACCACTATTATGCAACCATGGAAGTCACTCATCAAATTGAAACCATGGCCCCTTACCTCAAGGGGCGCTCATGCGATTTGCCCTTACTATCGCAAGCCTCTAGTTCTGATACACTTTTTGATGCTATCCTCTACCCTAACCGTTCTCTGCCTAATGGTGGTTTTGTTATTTTGATGGCGATCGTCATTAGCGTCAATGTTTCGCTTGGTATTATGTTCACCATATTAGGCGCTTGGCCCATTTTAATTTTTGGCGGGCTGGATATTTTATTCGTCTGGCTAGCATTCAAAATCAGCTATCGCCAAGGGCGTCTTCATGAACGTGTACGCATAACTTCATCCGAAATTCTGGTGTCGAGGGTTTTGCCATCCGGCCACGAGTTACGTTGGACACTTCAACCACAATGGACACAAGTCAGTTTCGATGAACCAATCCGCCATGAAAGCCAGATAAGTCTGCGCTATAAAGGCAAGGCGGTTATCATAGGGTCGTTTCTTTCTCCCAAGGAACGCAGCAGCTTTGGAAAAAAATTACGTGATGTGCTCTGGCAGGCGCGCAAAAAGATCACTTAATACGCAGTAACTTTACCTCTTTTGCAGCCGCGCAGCTTAATCGGGCGGTGTTAAAATTTCTGCTATCTTTTCTGTTTCTTCTTTCGTGAGAGTAACATCCTTAGACTGCACGATCTCAGCTTTGTTGCTTGTCATAATACGCCGTCGACGGGCCTGCAGGACAAGCATCGCCACAACGCCCCCAAAAATCATAAACGGCAACAACCAGAGCGCAGCATTTGGCGCATTCATACGCGGGCTTAACAATACATAATCACCATAACGCGCAGCAATATAGTCAAGAATTTCCTTGTCGCTATCACCCACCACCAACCGGTCGCGTACCAAAACCTGCAAATCACGCGATATACCAACATTGGAGCTGTCCACTGATTGACTAACACATGTCGGGCAACGCAATTGCTGGGTAATCTTTCTGGCACGTTTTTCCAACGCCGGATCATTGAGGCGGATATCAGGGTCCACAGCAAATGACGCCATAGATAAAAACATCGAAGCTATCAATGCCAGAATTATCAAAAATGCTGCTTTCATGAGCTAACATCTTCACTGACACAGAGCATCGAACGCGCCTGAATGGTCTCTTTACGAGAGAGCGAATATCGAAAACGACGGTCTGCTAATGATAACAATCCTCCAAAAGTCATGATCAACGCCCCCAT
>CAZGVP010000502.1:0-2302 GCA_964529135.1 uncultured Caulobacterales bacterium
CAATTGAGGCAGATACAACGGCACGCATTCTCGCGGCTATTTTTCCTGAGGGAGATCGTTTTGCGCATCACGCACCGCTTGAAGGCGGTGTTCACATGGGGGATGAGGGAGCAGCAAACCATAACCGCTTTTGTGCTGACTACGGTGAAGCAGGTGTGGCACTTTATGTCTATGGCCGGAAGGCGTTTGAGGATAAGGGTGATCTTATTTATCCAGGCCGTCAGACCTTTGAGGCTAGTGCGGCGATCGCGCGCCAGCACGGGACACACGCAGATAAAACACTTTTTGTGCGTCAGAACTCTGCAGCGATTAACGCGGGGGCGTTTCATAATGACGTCGTTGCGGTTTCTAACCGCAATGTCTTTTTCTATCACGAGCTTGCGTTCGAAGACCCGAGGCAGTTGCAGCGTGACTTGCAGCAAGCTATGGGTGATGTTGAGTTGATGTTTGTAGAAGTGCCCGCTGATGCGGTGCCGCTTGAAGATGCGATCAAATCTTACTTGTTCAATAGTCAGCTTATTTCCACGCCGAGTCGGGATGGTATGACATTGATCCTACCGAAAGAGGTTGAAGAAACAGCGAGCACGAAGGCCTTTGTCAATCAAATGCTCACATCGAACGGGCCAATCAAAAATGCTGACTATCTTGAGGTCCGTCAGAGTATGCGAAATGGTGGCGGTCCGGCGTGTCTGCGTCAGCGCGTGGTTTTATCGGATGATGATATTGGTGCCTTGGGTGCAAGAGTGATCGTGGATGACGCGCTTATTGCTGAATTGACGGACTGGATCAATAAGCATTACCGTGACCGTGTGATGCCTGAGGATTTGGGTGATGTGACGTTGATGGAAGAAGGCTTTGCAGCCCTTGATGAGCTTACACAGATCCTTAAGCTTGGCAGTGTTTACGATTTCCAACGCTAGTCGTCTTTTACTCCGGAACAGCCGTTCACGATTTATTGGTGAACACGTTATTAGACTGTATCCGATGCAATACCTACATAGTCATTGTTGAGTAGTGCACCCAAGGAGTATTCGGATGCTGATTAAACGTCGCAACAGTTGGGACGAGAGCGAAAATAACGTAACCAGTGAAACGGTTTATCTAAACCGCCGCAAGTTTTTGGCGGCTGCGGGCCTAACTATTGGTGGTTCTGCGATTGGTCTCTCTGCAGTCAGCAATGCCCAGCAACCGCGGGCTCTGGAACTTCTTACATTCAGCCCTTCCAAATACAGTACTGACGAAGAGCCAACGGTTGAAGCTGCTGTTACTCAATATAATAATTTTTATGAGCTTGGTACCGGCAAGGGTGACCCGGTCCGGAACGCATGGCGCCTTAAGCCAAGCCCCTGGACTGTGAAGGTTGATGGCCTTGTCGAAAACGAGCGTGAGTATGCGTTTGAAGATTTGATCGATCTTAACGCACTTGAGGAGCGGATTTATCGCCTCCGCTGCGTGGAAGCATGGTCGATGGTAGTGCCCTGGATTGGTATACCCCTTGCGAGCATTATCAAGAAACTCAATCCGCTTAGCTCCGCTAAATATGTGCGCTTTGAAACGCTTGCAGATCCTGCACAGATGCCGGGTATTCGTTGGCCGGTTCTCGATTGGCCTTATGTTGAAGGTCTGCGGATGGATGAAGCTATGAACCCGCTTGCACTTATGGCTGTTGGACTTTTCGGGAAGCAGATCCCTAACCAAAATGGTGCACCGATGCGTTTGGTGACGCCGTGGAAATATGGCTATAAGTCGATAAAATCTATTGTCCGGATTTCCTTTGTTAAAGATCAGCCGGTTTCTAGCTGGACCAAGTCAGCGCCGCATGAATATGGTTTTTACTCCAACGTTAACCCTGAGCGCTCGCACCCGCGCTGGAGCCAAGCAGCAGAGCGTCGTATTGGCAGCTTCGGTCGTATACCGACGCAGAAATTTAACGGGTACGGCGAACTGGTTGCTGATATGTATGAGGGCATGGACCTTATTACTAATCACTAAGGTCTAGAATCTCATGGCGGTTACAACCAAACAGTTACGGCAATATGGCAAACCAATCGTGTTTATCGCCCTTTTGTTGCCTGCCCTTTGGTTGGCGCATGAATGGTATTATGCCTATCAAGGTTTGCCAAACGCGCTTGGTTGGAACCCACAGGAGACCAGCCACCGGCTGACGGGCGACTGGGCTATCCGGATCCTTTTACTGTCGCTCGCGGTAACACCGCTTTCCAAGATACTCAAGTCACCGAAGCCTATTTTGTTTAGGCGTATGATTGGCCTTTACGCTTTCTTTTATGTGGCGTTACATTTG
>CAZGVP010000503.1:0-2299 GCA_964529135.1 uncultured Caulobacterales bacterium
CTGATAACGGCCCTCTTAAAACAACAATGCAACACACCTCGTGGATAGAACAGTTTCACTATAGAGGAAATGGAGAGGTGTTGGATAACTATCCCCACTTTTTATTTCCGTGGTAGACTGATGACAAACCCGATGGGAGCAACTTCAAAAAGGAGATGATATTATTTTATAATGGCGCATTGTATGCGCCCTACGCTCGAAGAGCTTACTTGATAGTGATGGTTCGGTCATGCGCTATTATGCTCATGGTCCGGGAACAGATAATCCAATTATGTGTTTCCCCGGCTCTTCCGACCCAAGTGATGCGTGTATTCTGGGTGCAGGTTTCAATCGTCTTTGGATGCTCGATGATGAACGTGGCTCCGTCATTGCCTACGCCAATTCTGGCCGTGATGCTGCACAGATCAATACCTATGATGCTTTTGGCCAGATGGGTGGAGGCAATGACGGACTGTTTGCCTATACCGGTCAGATCTTCTTGCCGGAAGTCGGCCTCTATCACTTTAAAGCACGGGCCTATAACCCGACTATAGGACGGTTCATGCAGACCGACCCGATTGGCTATGAAGATGGATTAAACATCTATGCCTACTGTTTGAATGACCCCATTGGGTGTACTGATCCAAGCGGTTTAATGGGTGAAAATGGTATTGGTAATTTATTTGCTGGGCTGTTTGGCCTGAGAGAGGACCAGCTACAGGCTCGCATGGCCGAGTTAGAGGCGAATAACCCGAATAGAAATCTGGTTCGCTCGACCTCGCCGGAAGGCATTAACAGGATTGAGTTTGTTGGTAATGATGATCCAAGAGTTGCAGGTAATCGCTTCTCGCCGGAAGAGGCTGCTATTGCAAATGCAATATTTCCGAGCGCTTTAAGTGCAGCGAGTGGGGGTGTTAATCCATCTACCGGGATAAGTCGTTTAACAACTTCAAGTACACGCCAGTCAGGAAATCTAAATAACACAGTACTGGCAGAACGAGCTGGTACTTTACGTATCGCTGCAACTCCAGGGCAAGGTGACATTGGAATTGGACAGGTAAGAACTATTGATGCTGCTAACAAACTTGGACGATCATTTGTGGGACCGAATGCCACCCAGACAGCTAAGTTCCTACGCAGCGAAGATGGTTTACGTGTGTTCAGGTTTCCAACAAGAAAATCTAATGGTATAACACAGGCTAATTTTGAGTCACGCGCAATAAATAGAGGAGCGTTCACAACCAATGCTCACTTAACAGTTACCAATGGTCTTTGAGATGGAAGCAAAAATACTGTCAATTTATTCTGCCGATGTGGAAATTGAAACATATGAACCTGACAATGATAATTTTTGTTTTGAGCTAACTGTAGAGGTTGGTGTTGTTGGCGAGGATGGGTCTTCAAATTTTTCGACACGGGTCTGTGCTCTTCGTACAATTCAAAATGAATTGCAATATAATGGCATTGTTTCTGTTGAAAAATCAATTATATTGCAAGAGTATAGATATGAAATTTTGAAAAATTATATTGATAATGTTGTATTTAAAGCAAATATATACAGTCCAAAATCTTGGAGCGAATTAGCTCGAAAATTGTCAGATTTAGGTCGATGGGAGTTTGAAGGATACAATATCAAAGAATAATTAATTCAACTTGTTTAAATACCGAATGGTGAGCGTTCGTTTAGGACGAGTGCAGAGTATTCCAGCACAAGAAGTCAGCTTGCCCTTTGGCCAATTTCAGACGGTCGATGATCTTGTTCCTTTTATGGGGAGATTTTGATTACTTAATGTGAGTGAATTATGGCAGTTTGGCAATGTGACTTTTATATTCGACCGAGACGTCTAGTAGAGATCAATGGATCATTGCCAATCACATTTCAAGACGACCTTGAAAGTGAGTTAGATACTTTATGGGGAGCAAAGTACGTATTAGATACTTTGCCCGATGACTCGGATAAATTACTTAAAGAACAGAAATCTTGGGGCGACCATCTTCGCACATGGGGAGAGCAGGATGGTGATAGAGTTGACTTATCAGGTGCTGGAGGCAAATTTGAAGAATGGTTTGTCCGGTTTGATTTACGTGACCCAAACTTTGCTTTTTATGCTGATCATATTCACTATGACCAATTTAAGGATAAAATCCTCAACTTTATTGAGCAAGCGCATATCAACTTTAATCTACACTATGGATATGGTTTCGATTGCGAAAACGCCTACCTTGCTAAAGGTCATATATCGGGTGCGAACTTATTTAAAACTAGCTTTTTTGAGGAACACGATAGAATAGAAATATGGGAGGATGAATTCGCAAATAG
>CAZGVP010000504.1:0-2286 GCA_964529135.1 uncultured Caulobacterales bacterium
GGTTCGTGTAGCCGTCTCCGGCGTCGGGGAAGGTATAGCTGCCGCCTGATGGGAACCTTTACCGGAGGATTTAATCACTCTGGAGAACCAGAGCAGAGCCCACCAATAAGATGGCTGTAGTCCTGTGCAACCTTGGCCCAAGTGTAACGACGGTCTGCTATTGATTTCAAGGTTGTCGCATTACTTTTTCCCTCTTCGAAGACCTGCTGCGCAACTGTCTGGAGAGATTCTATATCTTGGAAATAAAAAGCCTTTCCCTCAGTTGTTTCCCGATTGAAACTTACATCGAAGCAGGCAACCGTTCTATCCAGCCACATTGCCTCAACGAGAGAAGGATTGGTGCCGCCGGCAGAATGGCCATGAACATACATCGTGCAATTGGCGCGGTAGCGGTCGAGGGCTGCACGGTTGTAGAGCGGTCCCTTCAGTCTGATCTTGCCCACACCATTGTATTTACGGAACAAGTCCTTGCCGTATTGTGAGGATTGCCAGTTACCGAATACGATCAGCGGATAATTAAGCGTACTGAAACCTTCCAGTATGACATGAATATTGTTTTCTGGTTCGATCCGACAGACAGTGACCGCATAGTCGCCTGAAAGAAGGCCCGCGTCTTCATCTGCTTCCATGGAAACATCCTGATCCGTATAGTGCCAGTCCCCACCATAGGCTATGAGTGTGCTTTCCTTCTTGTGAATGTACCTGATATAATCCTGAATAACCTTGTTGTCTGCGATCAGACCATGTGCCACGGCGACCCCGATACGTTCGGATAGCCACAGGAATGACTTGGCAAGCTTAGACCACTTGTCACGCTTCCATTCCAATCCGTCGATATTGAGTATGAGGGCTGATCTGCTGATCAGGCGAAAGAAGGGGAGCGTCAGGCAGCCAGATACGCCCAGTATCAGCATCGCATCGTGTTTGCGAGCCCGCCACATATTCACTATGTCATAGGGAATGGACTGGATACCGTTGGCATCGAAATTCACATAATCCAGTTCTGCGCTGCCATAGGTTTTAGGTTGCTCATCATAGCGCTTGGCACTGCAGAAGACAGTGACATCGAAATCCTCGACTAACTGCGGCAGAATGTTGCTTACAAGGGTTTCCCAGCCGCCGTAATTCGCAGGCAAGCCAACCGTACCGACAATCGCAAGAGTTGGTTTGTTCATGGGGCAGACTTTTCACCTGGTAGATTGATAAAACAAGATAATGGTTTATTGAATCAGCGGAATTTGCTTACCCTACGCTGCTAATTTGAATGCCTCGACTGTTGTCTTCATGGCAAGAGCCTGATGCGGTCTCCGATTGTTGTAGAATGTGATCCAATCGCCTATTGCGCGGCTGAGGCCCTTGAAGCGTTGGCGGTGAATGCATCAATCGCTCCATCATGCTGTTCTGTTGCGGGCAGTGAGGCGTGATGAACTCTTGTTGCAGACCGTAACTTCTGGCGAGCGCCGTGTAATTGCAGGATGTAAAACCAACCCGTTGATGAATATGCCGTCTTGTGCTTCAAGGCCTCTGTCCATCGGATGGAGGTATTATGAGCAGGCTCTTTTGGTTGAGCGATACGCAATGGGCGGCGATTGAGCCGTATCTTCCGAGGAACCAACCGGGTGGTCGCCGTGTCGATGACAGACGGGACTTCCTCTCGGCCGTCGCCATCGCAACACTCGTTATTTTCTGGATCTGATTGAGTCTCGACCCTAGAAGAAACGGTGTCTCGACACGTTCCAGCATTGCTTCACCATAAGCCTCTTAAACTTCGCCACGAGCACCTTCTACCGATGGCATGCCGCTTATAGGAAACACGCCAAAGACGAGAGTAAATCGACCTACTATCCTAAAATGGGATGCTAACAGAACGCCTGTCGAAATTGAGAAGAAAGTTCTCTACCTTCGTAGCTGGCCCCTAGAAATGAGCTTCATTGCGAAGTAGATCAACACCACTGATCAACGTGCAAATAATAATTACTGATGGTTGCAATGGTAAATTTACCTATATCTACAATCTTGCGGAGAGTGCTGGACGCAATTGGCTATGTTCATGGGTACACTCTGCGCCGATTTTTACCCGCTCGTAGAGGCATAAAGCTTGCGGGAGTTGATACAGGCCTGACTGTCAAGATGGGCGATACTTTCTTTCGAAACTACTTTCCAGGACGGCAAAGCCAAGTAGAATATGAATCCGCCTTAGTATCAGGCTTGCACGCCTGTTTGCGTAAGAGTGATCGTTGTGTTGTAATCGGTGCAGGATGGGGTATTACCTCCGTAATCGCTGCG
>CAZGVP010000505.1:0-2280 GCA_964529135.1 uncultured Caulobacterales bacterium
TGTCTGGTGCTTGGCGAATTAGAGCGCATCGAAATGTTTCTGGACCCGGGATCTGATGATACCGGCCTGCTTCTGGACAGGAATAACTTGCCAAAGCGAATAGATGGACAGCGCAGGCCTTCAACTAAATCGGGGAGCGAGGGTTCCTATGAAGACAGTGATCCGAGTTTGAATGATGAAGGGGTAGGTTTCTGATGCCCGAAGCAATTGTGGCTCTGGGCGAAACAAAGAGAATAGTTGGTTGTCTGAGGTTTGAATCCGATGGTCGCCGCCAGCATTCTCAATTTGAGTATGATGCAAGCTGGTTGGTCGCGGACGATGCGTTTGCCTTGTCTCCGGCACTACCTCTTCAACAAGGCGGTTTTTTTGCGTCCGGTGGGCGTGAGGACAAACGAAGTGCTTTGCATGGATGTTTTGCAGATGCAGCGCCAGATTCTTGGGGCCGCGCCTTAATGGCCAAAGCGCTCGGCGGGGGTCAAACCGAATTTGATTATCTGGTGCGCTCTGATGATAAAACGCGGCAAGGCGCATTGCGGTTTCTCGGCGAAGATCTTGAGCCTTTGTCTGATCTCGCGCCGCCTGTCCCGCGTCTTGTCGATCTTGAACGGCTGAGAGCCTTGTCTGCAAAGTTTGAGCGCGACCCTGGCGGCGCTGATGCTGAAGCGCGTGATCTGGCAGGGGTTGCCGGTTCGCTCGGCGGCGCGCGGCCCAAAGCTAATGTTGAAGGTGACGGTCATTATTGGATTGCGAAATTCACCTCCGAACGAGATACGAAACCAATCGAACGCGCGGAAGTAGCAACACTCAAGCTAGCAGAAGCTTGCGGTCTTCATGTTGCCCGTGCGCGGCTTGAACTAAGTGGCAGTGATCATCCCATCGCGCTTATCCAGCGCTTTGACCGCCGAGGGTTGGCGCGCATCCCTTACATGTCTGCCCGCACAGCCTTGCAATGGGATCGCGAGGAAGGCGGCTATTATACTGATATAGCAGATGTGATCCGGCAAATCTCTAATGACTCGTCCGCTGATTTACGTGAGCTCTGGCGCCGCATCATATTCACTATTTTGGTGTCCAATTCCGATGACCATCTAAAAAATCATGGCTTTGTTTATGCCGGCAACAGACGATGGAGATTGTCTCGTGCTTTTGACATTAATCCATCCTCGGAACGCCACCGTGTACTTGAAACGGGCATCATGACCGGTGAGACCTTCGAAGCATCGCTTGACCTTGCGTTGGAAGCGAGCGTTTTTTTTGACATTGAGCCTGCGGAGGCGAAGATGCTAGCAAAACAGATGGCGGAGATTGTCGCTGGAACTTGGAAGCAAGCCTTGCGCGACCAGGGGGCATCAGCAGCACATCTAAAGCTCTATGCCGATGCGTTCGTGCATGAAGCGGCAGAGCAAGCGCTTGCTCTTTGAGCGGAGGAAAATCGTTCTCATTTAGCACCTTATTGATGCGTATAAATTCTCCTGTGAGTATCCAGCCCAGTTAAAGTTCTGAACACTCCAATCCACAAATTTACGGTTAAAGAAATTACTTGCCGTCAATCCAATCGCATAATTTTGATCGCAATAATCTAAAACCTACGCAGTTGCAGCCGCAAACAATGAGTGCTGCAAAATTATATCTGTATTATCAACTAGGTTTAATTTCACCATGGTTGTGAAGCCCTTTTTAACTTTGGCTGACTTCAATCATCAGGTCTAGCAAGGGTGTAGCTAATATGTCGTTTTTCATTTTGAAAACCTCTTCGCCGAGATAGACAACACGTTTATGGGTAGGTTGGATGTCATCACAAGCGAGATGAAAGCCTTTACTAAGTTTGGGGGCTGTGCTGCGTTTAATTTCTATGGCCCACAAGGTACTGCCGCGCACTAATATGAGGTCAATTTCGGCGCCCGCGCTTGTTCGATAAAAATAGGCATCAACATCAGGAGGCGCCACGGATAAAAGGTTTTCGATGACAAATCCTTCCCAGCTACTGCCACTTACGGGGTGCCCCAATAGGTCATCCATCGTTTGTATATTGAGCAAGCTGTGTAAGATTCCACTATCTCTAACATAAGTCTTGGGGCTTTTAACAAGTCGTTTGCCAACATTAGCAAACCATGGCGACAGCCGCCTGACCAGCATCAAATCGACCATGAGGTCAAGATAGCGGTTAGCCGTAGGGCCAGAAACATTCAGGCTGCCTCCTATCCTAGAAGCATTGAACAGCTGCCCTTGGTGATGCGCGAGCATAGTCCAAAATCGCCGCAGAGTTTCTGCTGGAATGCG
>CAZGVP010000506.1:0-2267 GCA_964529135.1 uncultured Caulobacterales bacterium
CTGCATCTTACCAAGGCCTTGAAGCGCCCCTTCCTTGGGGTTGGCAACACCGCCTTTGTTTTTAGCGGATGCTACATTGCCGTAGCTCAAACCCGCATAATTATGGCTTAAACCAACAAGGCCATCAAAATTCACTTCCTGCCAATTCATCATGCCCTCCTACTGATCTGCGAACTTCAAACCCTGCGGGACTGCGACACCAGTCGCCTTGCCCTCAGACTGCTCCATGGTCGCCACCGCATATGAGCAATAATCCGCAGCATAATATGCACTTGGCCTATGATTGCCTGACAACCCTACTCCGCCGAAAGGTGCTGTTGACGCAGCGCCAGTTGTTTGCTGGTTCCAGTTGACAATGCCCGCCCGAATGCGCGGGAAGAAATAGTCATATTCCGCTTTATCATCACTTAACAGTCCTGCCGCAAGGCCGTAGCGCGTATTGTTAGCCTCCTCAAGAGCAGCCGAAAGGTCTGGCACCCTGACCAGTTGGAGCATCGGACCAAATACCTCTTCATCAGGTCTGTTTCCGACACCAGTTACATCAATAAGTCCTGCCGACAGATAGGCGTCACCGCGGTCCAAGCGTTTCACCTCACGAATAAGCTTGCCGCCCATATCGATCAGGGACTGCTGCGCCTTTAATACCAGATCAGCAGCATGCGTGCTTACAACGGGGCCCATATAGGGCATCTCGTCATCTGACCAGGCGCCAACGGTGATACCGTCCATCGCCTCAATAAACGCATCAATGAATGCGTCACCAACTGCGCCCTCAGGAACAATCAATCGCCGCGCACAAGTACAGCGCTGACCGGATGTAATAAAAGCTGACTGCAACGCCATTATTGCTGCCGATCGCATATCCGAGACATTGCCGACTATAAGGGGGTTATTGCCGCCAAGTTCCAAGGCCTGGATAACATTGGGTCGGTCGACAAGTTCACGAGAGATGATGGCACCCGTCTTCGCGCTGCCTGTGAACAAAAGGCCATCAATCTCTTTAGTCGCAACAAGCGCAGAACCAACGTCCCGCCCGCCCTGCACAAGATTTACAACCCCCTTGGGCAGACCAGCTTCTGCCCAACATTTCACCATAAATTCAGCGACTACCGGCGTGATTTCGCTTGGCTTGAAGACAATCGTATTACCAGCGATTAGGGCCGGCACGATGTGGCCATTCGGTAGGTGGCCCGGGAAATTATAGGGACCGAATACCGCCATCACACCGTGGGGGCGATGGCTTAGTTTCGCAAGTACTGCACCATTTTGATTTTCTTTGTAGCCAGTGCGTTCTTCATAAGCCTGAACAGAAATCGCAACCTTGTTGATCATCGCACCTGCTTCGCCGAGCGCGTCCCACATTGCCTTTCCAGCATCCTTTGCGATCAGTTCACCAAGTTCCTGCTTCTTCTCTCCCAGAATACGGGCGTATTCGCGTGCCATCGCAACACGGTCATCAAACGATTTCACCGACCATCCAAAAAAAGCGTTTCTGGCAGCCGTTACGGCAGCCTGCACCTGATCAGCGGTTGCTTCATTACCCTCCCAGAGCACTGTATCGTTCGATGGATCAATGGATGAGAAAACCGGACCCTCACCTTTTAGCCAGGTGCCATCAATATATAAACTTGTCATGTAACCCTCGATTAACTTGTATGTTCGTCGCTTGAATTGTCGGTCCGATTAACCGGCACATAGCGAAGCGCATCACCGTTTTTGGCATTCAAGGCTTTCGCCGCATCGCTTGGCACCCATAGGCCACTTGATGTATCAACAGCGTTACTTAAAACCACGCGAAAATCATCGATATCTGTTTTTGCAATCAAATGCTTGGGGTCATGGCTTGCGCCGTCGACGATACCACCAAGTGTTTCAGCAACACTTTTGCGAACTGACCAGATACCACGCTTATGGGCTTCCATCGTTGGACCACCATCAAAAATATCCACCGCGCCCGAAAAACGGAACCCTTCCTTCTCCAAAAGCCGCTTGGCCGGAGCCGCATTCTCGTGCGGCTTTCCAATAACGGACTGTGCTTCCTCGGGTAATAACGCCGTATAAACCGGGAACTTCGGCATCAAATCAGCAATAAATTGACTATTACCGACAGCGTTAATTTCATCGGCCTTGTCAAAATCCATCCCAAAGAAATGGCGGCCGATTGCCTCCCAAAAGGGTGACTCGTCATGTGCGTTCACCCATCCTCGTATTTCGGCAATCATTTTATCGGAAAAACGCTCGGGATATGAGGCGATTAAAGGATACCG
>CAZGVP010000507.1:0-2263 GCA_964529135.1 uncultured Caulobacterales bacterium
CTTTTTCGTAGAGAATTACAAAATTCGTGGATCAGTTATAGGGGGGAAAGACACAATAATATTGAAGTAAAAAACTGAAATTTTAAACTTCAAAATAAATCTTGAAAATCACTAAACCAATTATGAAAAAATTGATTATGAGTTGCAATGTTAATTATCGAATGCCATATGGTGAAAAGTAGCTAATAAGATGATAAGAACAGATTTTTATTTGTCGTTATCATCCATGACTGCCTCCACTGATAAAAAATCAGACACCTTAATTCTTTAAGGAGAATCCTGCCAAACATATTGTACTTCGCAAGGCTCGTCTCCGGTTGGGGAATTTTTTATTCTTATGCGTCTTAAGGTTTTATCCTGACTCTGAACACTTAACAACATTGAGTAAATAGCATAAAACCCAGGATCTTCTCTTTTTAGGGTGATATAATTTCCTGGTGCTCTTTGGCAGCCCAGTATAGTTTGATCTCCAGCAGATCTCACATGTACATCACCGGTATCAAGTACAAACAGTCGAGCTATTTTTTCATTACCACAAGCCGTTGCTGTACAACCGGCATTTGCATTTTGTGTAAGTAAAATTGATGCCATTAATATGGCACATGAAACAATAATTCTCATAATGTCCCCTGATTGTTTAAGAGTTGATAAATTACTAAACTATGGTGATGTTATGTTTCGATTAATCTTGATTCAAGTCCATGTAATGATAATTTTTATACTGAATCGCTGCATAGGGTGAAGTTGATTAGCAATAAAGCACTTCAGGCGCATCGCTACACGATACGAAAAGCGGGCTGACACTTATCTCGCCATGTACCAACTTGCTTCTGCAAGGATTATTATCCGTAGTTTATGAGTCTAACGTCTAGTTTTCAAAGATAGAATCACATCTTCTGGCAAATACATGCAGTGTGGAGCGGGTTGATGATCGCCGGGTTGTTTCAGAGATCATTCATGTTCTAAAAATCGGCGGGTGTTACGTGGATGCTCCGCGCGATCAATATGGTCCGCAAAGTTAGTTCAGTGATTGCTTCATTTCCATTTTGCCATAGGTGGGAGTGAAGACAAGATTGACTCTACATTACCCCCGGTTTTCAGTCCAAATTGAGTGCCACGATCATACAGTAGGTTAAATTCTGCATATCGACCGCGACGCATGGCTTGTTCTTGTGAATGTTCGGGAGTCCATGCGGTTGCTATGCGTTTTTCACACAGTGCGGGGTAACTCTCGAGAAAGGCTTTACCGACATCTTGCGTAAATAAAAAGTCTTTATCCCAATTTCCGGTATCGTGTCGGTCATAAAAAATACCACCAACGCCCCTTGCTTCATTACGGTGCGGCAGATGAAAATAATCATCACACCATTTTTTGAATTTTGAATAATATTCCGTATCGTGCTTATCGCATGCTGCCTGCATGGCTTTATGAAATGCAACCGTGTCTTCGTGAGTCTGAGTGCGATAAGTGTCCATCATTGGGTTGAGGTCGCCACCGCCACCGAACCAGCTTTTTGTGGTTACGATCATCCGTGTGTTCATGTGTGCAGCGGGCACATGGGGGTTGCGTGGGTGACAGATGAGGCTGATGCCTGATGCCCAGAACCGTGGGTCTTCATCGGCACCAGGGATGTTCTTGGCAAATTCGGGCGAAAATTCTCCATAAACAGTTGAGGTGTGAACGCCAACCTTTTCAAACACGGCACCATGCATCATCGACATAACACCGCCGCCTTGGTCTTCTTTACCAGACTTGTTCCGTTGCCAGGGAGTACGGTTGAATGTGCCGGATGTATATTCATTATACAGGTGACCCGCCTTTTGTTCGATTTCTTCGAGACGTGTGCAGAGTTGGTCACGAAGAGTTTCAAACCAGATGCGGGCCTTTTTTTTCCTGTGGTCAAGGGATGTGTTCTTGGTATTGGAGCGGCTAGCCATGGGGCTGTATTTTCCTGAAGAGTTGGGAGGCTTGGTTGTTATCGGAACTTGGGGTTATTATAGTTTAGTGCGCTAGCAAGCAAAAGTCTTTGTGCTGCTGGCATTGCCTGTTTTGTTTAAGGGCCAGTCTATGGACTTAGAATCGATTACATATTTGTTGTTCTGCGTAATGGTGGGCGCTGGTATCGGGTTTGTGGCCTGGTTGATAGTGGGCCGTTTTGTGGGGTGGAAATTTATGCGTCTTGGTCTTTTATTGGGGGCAATAGCGGGTGGTGTGATTCTTCCGATCGTTCACGAAGATAATGACAGAATGTGGGAAAGTGGG
>CAZGVP010000508.1:0-2262 GCA_964529135.1 uncultured Caulobacterales bacterium
GACTGGAAATCAAGCGCGAGTTTACAGTCGGCCATCTCACTAACCGTCAATCTGCCGCCTTTCCAATTGCTGCAGCCATCGGTGGCATGGTCGTACCCGTACTACTTTATATCCTGGTGGTACCGGACGGAACCTGGCTTAATGGCTGGGGCGTTCCAATGGCAACTGATACCGCATTCGCTATCGCGGTAATTGCCATGTTGGGTAATCGGGTGCCCGTAGAAGTTCGTGTTTTTCTGACTGCGGCTGCTGTCGTCGATGATATTGGTGCCATTCTGGTTATCGCCATTTTCTATTCCACCAATATTCATTTTGAATACCTGTTCGCAGCTGCTGTGGCGACCGCCGCTCTGGCACTGCTAAACCGCGCTCACATCTACCGTCTCGCACCCTACTTGGCTATCGGCGCATTGCTTTGGAGTTTTATCCACGGTGCCGGACTACACGCAACACTAGCCGGTGTGATACTCGCCGTCTTCATACCAACGAGGCCGCCACCGAATGTTCGCGCACTAGTCGCACAGGCACAAACCATTCTTTATGGCGACATGAAGTATGGGGGTGATGTACTGCGCAAGGGGCCGTCATTTCCAGCGATGAATGCACTAAATTCAGTGCATGATCAGATGGAATCTCCAGCGACTCGGTTGTTACGCCAGGGAGGCACACAGTCGAGCTACCTCATTTTGCCATTGTTTGCTCTGGCGAATGCCGGCGTACTTTTATCTATCGATACTTTGGGGTCACACCAGGGATTGATTATGGCTATATTTGTCGGTTTGGTGGTTGGAAAACCGCTGGGTATCGCCGGTGCGGCATGGTTAGCTGTTAAAGCCGGAGTTGCCTCTAAACCCGACAGTTTTTCATGGCGGCATTTGATCGGCGCAGCCTCCCTTGCAGGAATAGGGTTCACGATGTCTCTTTTTGTTGCAGGCCAGGCTTTTGTGTCGGAAGAAGATTTTGCGGCAGCCAAGATTGCCGTGTTTACTGCATCAGTTGTTGCAGCATGCATAGGTGCGGCTTTGCTATGGAATAGCAGCACAAAATCTGGTTTGAAGTAACAGTAACAGACCACTCATTATTAATCACTTACACGAAGAGTAGTGCGGTTACCTGCCCGATGTAGTTTTAATTCCAGGACGACCCAGAACTAGTTAGTTAATAGTTTGCGCCTACGCTGATTGTTCTATCATATATGTAGCATACATGATATAAACATCGTGAATGTATGGGCTTTACCACACACGATGACTGACAGCCGATCGATGGGATGTCGTTTCTTATGTTGCGATTATAGGTGCCGCTATCGTGCGCGTATTCATTCCTTTGTTGTCCCCTGACCACTATCAATTTTCGATCGGCACGTCGAGCTTGTTATGGGCACTTGGTTTTTTACTGTTTGCTGCACGGTATGGCCCATTACTGAGCCGACCACGGCTGGACGGTAAATCTGTCTAGAAACTAAATGGTGTATGTCGCCGACTGAGCCTGCCCAATCACACTTTGCGAAAATCCATTGCTTTGCAATATTAAGCGAAGCAATCGCACTATGCTAAAGTACGTACTTATCATAGTATTGTGCATAAGAATCGTAGGTAAATTTGACGGCCTCTTTAGATATTGTTGCCTTCGGTGCATAAGCATCAAAACTATGATAACAACCTTCGAATAATTTTTACAGCTAACCAAACCCCAATGGATATTTGATCCTCAATCCGCGATGAATTGATATTTCAATTATTTCAATTATTTCAATTGATCAGTTATCCGGTGTCGCCCCTTTTTCTCGAAGTATTAAGGCTTGCGAGTCTCACTCCGGTCAGTTCTTTATCTGATAATTCTGTTGTAAAGATGGGAGTCCCGTTAGTTCTCTCTGAGGTATGGGTATGTATTCACCTGTCTCACCAGCCTGTTGTTCGGTGTTTGAGAGCATTCTACTTCAACGACTTCAGGAAACCGTCGAGCTACAACTTACGTCTATAAAATTTTGTGTCCACTGACATCACTGGAAAAGACTTCGGAAGGCAGGATTTGTTGATTTCACGAGATCCATTCTTTTCATAGAAACGATGCGCCGCTAAAAAATCAGCCGTAGTGCCTAAATATATATGGAGAATACCCTTCGTTCCGCACCATTGCTCGGCCTCTTGCAATAATCGGTTTGGAAGCGACCTTAGGGGGTCTTCTTCTTATGACTTGAATTCGCGAAGTTGGGTGGCCTGTTAGTTCGTTGGCCGAGGGTTAGCTTAGAAAATAGAGGGA
>CAZGVP010000509.1:0-2257 GCA_964529135.1 uncultured Caulobacterales bacterium
AGCTGCAGTGTTGGGAGGACTTATAATTGCTCGCCTCCGACGCATTAAAAGGCTTAAGCGCAAACAATAAAATACCAACCCATGAGTGACCTCAATTCGGGCGTAATTCTGCCATATCTTGTGACCGATCTTTGCTTACAAAAATACAAATTTTGTAAAAAACAGGTCCATCATGAACACCATTGTTAAATCACTGACGGCGATGTTTTCAATTTCATTAGCGATAGCTTGCTCCACCCTGACACAAACTAATGATGCCCAATTTAAGGCAAAGTCCGCGCAGAAAGCTGAATATGAGCAATGCCTTCAAGATAGTCAGGCAGTTGCTATGGCGTGGGATGCAATCGAGCGGGAATGTCGAAAAAACGTTGGGTTGGCTGGGGCCGTTCTTGAGCCACCTGAGTAACGGGCATTAGTCCGCTTTCTTCTTTCTTAACCCATGGTTTCAATAAACGCATCTGCTTCTGCTATGGCAGTGTTCATCTCTTCGATCAGAGCATTGACACGTTCTTCTATCTTGAGGCGTTCAGTATCAAGGGAAGAAATTGCACGAGCATTGAGGTTGTGTTTCAGGAACAAAACCTGATCTTCATACAATTCGAGAACAGGGGTCATGCGATCTGCAGCTTTATCCATCGCCGCTGTTAATTGCACATAATCATTGCGTGTTGCATCGAGTTGCTCTTGGGAGCGACGGCGTAAATCTGCACTGTCATAAAGCTTGAGTTCGCCTTCCCATTCCTTGAACAGCTTGTTGCCAACAGTTTTTACATCATTGATCCGCTTGCGAACGTCCACTGCTTGCTGTTTAGAGCGGTCGTAGGAGGCTGTAAGCTTATCATATTTCTTTTCAAGTTCGCCGCCATCAACATCAACAAGGGAGCGAAATTCTTCAAGGGCTGATGTGAATGTCTCTTGTGCATCTGCTTGTTCAGCGCGCGCATCTTTAACCCGGTTCACCAGCACATCACGCTTTTCGATGCCGAATTTTTCGAGCGTGCCATAATAGGCGGTGGAGCAGGCCGTGACGGGTAATGCAAGTGCGAAAACGGCTATAAGTGCTGGTCGGAATTTGATGAACATGGATCGGCCTTTGAATTGATTCACTAATGTTATAGGCGGTCTAAAAAAGCCAGTCTATACCTAAGCTTGTCTGCCCCCACTGACGGCCCCAAAATATGATGACGAAAAGAAGCCCAATCAGGCCAATTAATAGAAGGCGCTTATTATTACTGGTGCCGGTACGTTCCTGCTCTTCTTCATATTCATCCCCAAAATATTGCCGGTTTTCGGGGGCAATGGGGTGGGGTTGGTGATCCTCCAACAAGGCTAACCCCTGTTCGGCCTGATCATCCAGAACTGCAAGGCGATAACCGCCAAGGGCGACACTATCGAGTGGAAGCACAGAAAGCGTCTGGCTGTCGAGAATTCGTGCCTCAATACCATGTGCCTTGAGTAAACTGAGTGCTGTCATAGCCTCTTCCGGGCTGTAAAAAATGCGAATGACGTTCATGAGCCCTCCCGATGAAAGACTTGATTTCAGTGTTGTTCCACCCCCCAACTGTATATAGGGACTTTTACATAAGATTGCAGGTTTTACGGCAATGATATGACAATCGCAGACAGGTTACGCCCATAATCGGGAGCATTGACCTGCCTTGAGTGACGATAACTGAAATATTGATCCGGGTTGGCAAGGGTACAAATACCAATGTCATCTGTATGAAAAACGCCGTTTTCACATAATCGCCAGAAGCCAAAGCTGGCAAGATCAAGTTGGCGTTTTTCGTCATTTTTGCCCGGTAGGAAAAATCTTTCCGTTTGTGGGTATTTTTCCAGAAATTCTGACACCAGGTCAAAGCCAACTTCAAAATTGGGTTGTCTCAGACAAGGCCCAAGGCATGCATGGATGTTCATCGGATTAGCCCCGAGCTTGGTCATTGCACGTATTGTTTGATCGAGAATTCCTGAAAGAGCGCCGCGCCAACCTGCATGGGCAGCTCCAATTATCCCGGCGACAGGATCTGCAAAAAGAAATGGCATACAATCCGCAGCAAGCACGCCTAGCATTATTCCTGGTTGGTTAGTTACCAGAGCGTCGGCTTGTACTGGTCCATCTGCAATAGGATTAGATGATCCATTCATGGTGACTACCCGATCAGAATGAATTTGGTGGAGGGTCTTCAAGCTGCCTTTCTGGGCATGCAATGCCACCTCACAACGCCGCCTGTTTTCGATAACATGTGGCGGGTGATCG
>CAZGVP010000510.1:0-2244 GCA_964529135.1 uncultured Caulobacterales bacterium
AAAAGTGTCGTTATCTAATTGATGACCTCGGTCTTAATGCGGCCATTGACTACAAACAGGGAGATATCGCGCCTGTGCTCCAGGACGCTGCGCCGGATGGTATTGATCTTTATTTTGATAATGTCGGTGGCCCTGTTCTCGAAACCGTCCTTAACCAGATGAATTATCAAGGTCGTATCGTTATTTGCGGTGGCATTTCGCAATATGGCGATTTTGGCAATGCGGCCGGGCCGGCAAATTACATGACTATCGTTACCCATAGCTTGACGGTGCAAGGCTTTACCATGCGTGATTATATGGACCGTATTCCGGAGGCGTTTATGTATTTATTGCAAGGACACTCTGATGGATCGCTGAAATTTCGCGAACATATAATCGAAGGCATCGAAAATTTTCCCGATGCCTTCGATATGATTTTTAAGGGCCGAAACAACGGTAAGCTGTTACTGAAGGTGCACTAATATGACATTGCCCGGATTGATTTTCTGGATTTGGATGTTTGCCATACTGGTCTGCGTTATGTTCGGTGCCTGGTATTTCAATTGGCGTGGTGCGCTATCCCCGTCGGATATTGAGCGGTATATGGCGCAAGTCGATTCCAACCCCAACATTTCAGTTGGGCAACGAGCGACCGTTCATGCATTCCTTTCTAATGATGACGGCAAAGAATTTGTGATGCTCAATGTCATTAAGTTTCATGGATGCAAGCAACCCCATCCGATCACAGGTGAGCCTACAGCGCCGCTAAAATTGCTTAGTGAATATCAAAAGCATTTTCTTGGCAATCTGTTCAAAAGTGCCGGACACCCTTTATATGTGGCATGGAAAAACGGTGGCTACATTGATACTTTTGGGCAGGCGGAGACGCCAGAATATTCTCTTGCGTCGATGGTGCGTTATCGCTCGCGCCGGGATTTCGCCGACGCGATCGTCAATACTGGATTTACAGGAGCTCATGCATATAAGGCGGCGGCCATTGAGCATACCTTTAACTTCCCGACACAGATGAAACGAATTGGCGTTTGGGGACCGGGGCGCATCATACCGTTACTGCTGGTGCTGCTCGCGGCGTTCGCGCATATCGCCATCATTAGTTTTCGCGGGTGAGCAAATGATGAACTGGAGAAAAGCAATATGAAAATTTTACGCACGCCTGATGAGCGGTTTGAAAATTTGCAAGGATATAATTTCACGCCCCATTACACGATGATAAAGGACGATGATGGGACAGGGATTCGTGTTCATCACGTGGATGAAGGCGAGCAGGATGCTGATCCGATATTGCTGATGCATGGCAGTCCGACCTGGTCTTACCTTCACCGGCATATGATTCCGCCTCTGACTGAGACTGGTCGGCGTGTCATGTCGGTGGATCTCGTTGGTCTTGGGCGGTCAGATAAACTTGCCTCGCGTGATGATTATTCGCTGGCGCGTCATTATGAATGGATGGAGAAATGGCTCCTCGCCAATGATTTAAAAAACATTACGCTATTTTGTCAGGACTGGGGCGGGACGATAGGGCTTTATCTTGTCTCGAAACATCCAGACCGGTTCGCCCGGGTTATCGTCGCCAATTCCGGCATGCCAATAGGCGAAGGTGGCAATGATTTTCTCGATATGTGGTTGAAGATGATGGCGGAGGCGAAAGAGTTTCCATGGGATATGGTTTTCAAGCCATCTTTTCGGCCGGTAATATCTGAAGAAATTTTTGCAGGCTATCTAGCGCCGTTTCCCTCGCCTGAATATCAAGCGGGAATATTGAAATTTCCGTCTCTCATTGCTGTCAAAGCGGATAATCCGGGCGTTTCCTTGAACAAGGCCGCATGGGAACGATTGAAGACTTTTAATAAACCGTTTCTGACCCTCTTTGGCGGTGAGGATGTGGTTTCCGGAAAGGGGGCTGGTGCTAAAAAACTGATCAATCATATTCCGGGTGCTGCGGGGCAAAACCATGAAGTTCATCCCGATGGTGGACACTTCATTCAGGAAGATCAACCGGAATTTTTGGTTGAACGAATTAAGGTATTTTTGACTGTTAACTAACAAACAAAGTGAATTTGTATACTGATGAAAAAAATATCTCTGATATTGGCACTTTTGGTCGCTTTTTTATTCACTGCTTTTCAGATGAACAAACGGCAAATCGCTGAGCATGCGTTTGACAAAGCACTTGGCGATCGAGTGGTTGCGCGAATTAATCCCGAGCGACAAGACGGTATCCATGTGTTTGTCTGCGGTGCCGGG
>CAZGVP010000511.1:0-2241 GCA_964529135.1 uncultured Caulobacterales bacterium
TTGGAACAATTAAACTATTCCAGACTGAGTGTCGAGTAGAATAATTATGATTCACATATACAAAATTAAATTGAGATGATAAAATTCATTTTCTTCTGAGCGCAAAGAAATTAAAATATTCATATTAGAAAATATCGGGTATTTAATTACACCATACGTCATCGTGAAATTTTACACCATCAACTATATAGCACGAAAGCGACCTGTTAAAGGAACAAGACCGCAGCTAGTGCGGCATTCAACACCATCAATACAAAATCAATCACAAATATACGCAACATGACACCTTTGCAGACTATCCAGAGCCCCTCTCCTCGGCGATTTTGCAGTGCCATGGGAACATTTCCAGCAAACTGGGAAGCGTGAGCGAGTGCATTGAAGACGAGCAATATTGCCCATTGTCTATCTTCGTTTAACTCTGCGAGATTAAACAAGAGAAACACATTGAGCACTGACAAAGCAAAATTAAACCCACCCATGAAGCGCCCAGATTCAATTAATGCCTCATATGCTGAATTGTCACGGTGCTCCTTGTTAGGGACCATAACCTTGGCAAAGGTTGTTCTACGCAGATAAAATGCTTCAAAAGCCAGGCCAAACCAGACAGCATTAAACAGCAACACAATTTGAAGCATTGTTTTTTAACCTCTCCACACACGCAACTCTGTGCGCGCTAACTCACCCCCGTTTTATCGCTATCACGCTAGTTCTTTTAACCTTTCAACCGCCTGCTGTAATTTCTCAAGTTGTTCGATGAAGGCGACGCGGCGTTCTTTGCTTTCGCTCACCACGGCCTCTGGTGCTTTTGCAACAAAAGCTTCATTGCTCAATCGCTTGTCGATGCCATCGATTTCCTTGGTGACTTTCCCAAGCTCTTTATCGAGGCGCGCCTGCTCGGCAGAAATATCGATGACGCCGGCAAGCGACAAGGCGAAAATCGTACCGTCGTGAACAATCTGTACCGCGCCCTTTGGAACATCTTTGATCTCGTCAATAGTCTCAATGCGGGCAAGCCGCTTAATCACGTTGGCGTGGGTGGCCAGCCGGGTTGATGACGGATTTTCTCCATTGACAATCGCCATAGGAATTTTAGCCCCAGCGGGCACATTAATCTCAGCGCGCGCCGTTCTGATTGCCGTGATAAGACCAACAACCCAATCCATTTCGCTTGCAGCTTGATCATCTTTCAATGATGGGTTTAGCGTTGGCCACGCTTCAACAATCAGATGATTGTTACGATCCTTCAGGGTCCCCCATAATTCTTCGGTCACGAACGGCATAAAGGGGTGTAAGACCTTCAAAATATGATCTAATGCCCAGCCAGCGGTTGCGCGTGTTTCTTCTTTTAAGGCCTCATCATCACCCTGCAATAATGGTTTTGCCAATTCCAGATACCAGTCACAAAACATATTCCATGTAAACCGGTAAATCGCGGAGGCCGCATCGTTAAAGCGAAACTCAGTCAATGCAGTATCAACAGTCTCAACGCAAGTCACAGTTTCGTGGATAATCCATTGATTAACAGTGCTCTTTAAGCTTGATGGGTCAAAATCCTCACGTGAGATAATTTCATTCATCTGACAAAAGCGTGCCGCATTCCAAAGCTTTGTTCCAAAATTTCGATATCCCTCAACACGACTTTCCGACATACGGATATTGCGCCCCTGGGCTGCCATCGCGGCTAATGTGAAGCGCAAGGCATCAGAGCCAAATTTATCGATCAACGTCAGCGGATCAATAACATTGCCCTTGGATTTGGACATCTTTGCGCCCTTCTCATCAAGTACAAGGGCATGAATATAAACATCTTTAAAGGGAACCTCCTCCATAAAATGCAAGCCCTGCATCATCATCCGTGCAACCCAGAAGAAAATAATATCATGCGCTGTCACCAACGTATTGGTCGAATAATGTGTTTTTAGCTCTGGAGTTTCATCAGGCCACCCCAATGTTGAAAATGGCCACAATGCTGAGGAAAACCACGTATCAAGAACATCTTCATCTTGATAGATGACAGGTTCGCGTTTGCCATTATTTTTGCGTGTTTGAAAATCTTCGAGATCTCTGGCGGCTTTTGGTTTTTCTTTATAATAGATTGTAGCTTGTTTGAGGGCATCTTCTTCAGTTTCAGCCACAAAAATTTCATGTATATCTGGCAGATACTGATCGCCATCAAGTTTTGGCCCATACCATGCGGGAATGCGATGTCCCCACCATAATTGCCGCGACACGCACCAGGGT
>CAZGVP010000512.1:0-2239 GCA_964529135.1 uncultured Caulobacterales bacterium
TAATTGATCCAGTACGTAGTCTAGGGTGACGTCTTCATCCGGCATATCCCGATCACGCTTAAATAACTCCAGACGATTGCCTCTGCGCATTTTAGTCAGCAACTGCGAATAGTAAAAGACATAAGGGCTGCCTGGATCGCGTGCATACGCGCGAGCAGTTTTCGCATCTTTTGCAACGCAGATATTTTTAGCAACTCTCCAGTCAAAATAAGACGGGGTATATCCACCAGCAAGACAGCCATCTACATAATTAGGCCAATGGGTTGCGGCCCACTTGGGTAATAAAAAGTTGGCAGAAATAGGTTGCCAACCACGAGCGGCCATTGCCGTAACCCCTTTTGAAAACGGTGCCACAGCTGTGCCGACTATCGGGGGATGGGGAGCTTGAAACGGCTTCATAATATCGCCTTGCCCGATTTCACGTACCGTAGTGCGCTCTGTTGTTACGTCCCAGAATTCACCTTTTAAATTGTAAGGTGCTTCACCTGCCCAGATATCCAGTACCATATTGATGCATTCTAAGAACATCGCATTGCGATCTTTATCCATGGTGCCAAACACTTCTGCATCAGACATTAGACCACCGGGGGAGATACCAAAATTCAATCTACCTTCAAGCATGTGGTCTAACATGGCGACTTCTGCCGCCACACGTGCTGGATGCGAATTTGGCATGTTTACTGTGCCTGTGCCCAAGCGGATTTGTTTGGTCTCATATGCCAGGCTTGCAAGAAAGGCGACTGTTGACGTGATGATTTCGGCCTGGTCGGTTGTGTGTTCTCCGCAATAGGCTTCCGCGTAGCCTAACGAATCGGCCAGCATAAATGCCTCTCGATCTTCCTTGAGGCTTTGAGCCACAGGCTTATCGATAGGGTGGATTGGCATGGTAAAGAAAGAGAGTTTCATGCAGGACTCCTAGAAGGTTGATCTTATTATCTCTCAAACAATACCCCGTAGCACCAATAATTTCTTATACCGGCCATCAACAAACAATATACGCCGGACTCTTACAAGGTTTTACCTGGGTCGATACCATCAAGAAACAAGATATCGCGTATCAGAAATTCTAGGTTTTACGACGCTGCTCGTTGCTGCACACTAGGTACAAATTACCGGTTCTATCGTGATGCGTTCCGGCAATTATTACTAACAGTGTTGAACGACGGATAAAATTCCAACGCGGAGATCAAACGTGACGAGCTCAAAGATTCAAAGCGATATTGACCCCAAAGCATTTCGTCGAGCTCTCGGCAATTTTGCAACCGGTGTAACCATTATCACCACTCGCGCTTCAGATGGTACAAAAATAGGTGTCACGGCCAGCAGCTTTAGCTCACTCTCGATGGACCCACCACTAATATTGTGGAGCTGCATAAAAGAAACCCCAAGTTGCAAAGTATTCGAGTCGGCCAGCCATTTTGCTGTGAACATACTAGCCTCTGACCAAATGAATATGTCGAATCATTTTGCCCGTCAACAAGAAGACAAGTTTGATGGAATCGAGTGGCAGGAAGGTATTGGCGGCAGCCCGATATTCCCCAATTGTGCCGGACGATTCGAGTGCGAAACCTATAACAAACTCGATGGTGGGGACCATTGGATATTTGTTGGTAAAGTGTTGACATTCGACGATTTTGGACGATCACCGCTTTGCTTTCATCAGGGTTCTTACTCCATGGTTGTTAGCCACCCAGAAACAACTCCCAGAGCGACGCAACAAACCTCAGACGAGTCCAAGCAAGGTCGGATGGACAATCACGAATTTTTCTTAATGCGGCGTGCGGTGCTTGCCTACCAGGAACGGTATCGTCCGAAACTAGTAACGCTGGGCCTTAACTTAATCGAATCGCGTGTCTTATTAGTTCTGAATGACTTCTCGTGCTTACGTGCAGAAGACCTTATTGTTCACTTGCATATTCCAATTAATGAAGCGCGAGAGGCGTTGTCGAATTTGAACGATCGAGGAATGGTTGCTAAAGATGGCGACGGTTATGTACTGACAGACAGCGGTAAATCAAAAACTGATGATATCTGGCAACTAGCAGAATCACATGCTAAAGAATCCTTTAAACGTTTTAGCCGTGACGAGGTTGATACTTTCACTAAGATTTTGCGTCAATTGATAAACGAGTAAATTGGCGTACTTAATCGTGAACCCACAGTGCGCTTATCGGCTGATTCCCGCCATTTTCTCCAGTACCTGACACACAGAGGCGGTGTCAAGTTTATCAAAGCCCAT
>CAZGVP010000513.1:0-2233 GCA_964529135.1 uncultured Caulobacterales bacterium
AACTCAGGCATGCGCTAAACCGTTACTGCCGGTTTATGACAAACCGATGATTTATTATCCGCTCAGCACACTGATGTTGGCGGGCATCCGCGAGATATTGATTATAACAACACCAGCAGACAGAGCTGCTTTCGAGCGCCTTCTCGGTGATGGCTCACAGATCGGCCTTAAGCTGGAATATGCTGTTCAACCTTCTCCGGATGGTCTGGCCCAGGCCTTTATCATCGGGGAAGACTTTCTGGCAGGCGGCCCCGCAGCGCTCGTTCTTGGCGATAATATTTTCTACGGGCATGGATTGCCGGACATGCTGCAATCTGCTGCAAGCCTCACAGAAGGTGCTGAAATATTTGGCTACCGCGTAGCAGACCCTGAGCGTTATGGCGTTTTAGAGTTTGATAGCCAGGACCGCGTGATCGGCATTGAGGAAAAACCAGAACACCCAAAGTCAAAATATGCCGCAACCGGATTATATTTTTACGATGCAAGCGTTTGCAAACGCGCGCGCGACGTAAAGCCTTCTGCCCGGGGCGAACTAGAGATCACAGACCTTAACCGCTCCTACCTTTCTGAGGGCCTATTGAAGGCGCAAGTCATGGGACGAGGTTATGCTTGGCTCGATACCGGCACACACAGCGCTTTATTGGAAGCCTCTCAATTTGTTCAGACATTAGAAGCGCGCCAAGGCATGAAAATCGCCTGTATAGAAGAAATTGCCTACAATTTCGGCTATATTGACAAAGCAGAGTTACAGAAAATATGCAATACTTACAAAGGCCAACCCTATGGGGAGTATCTCACCGGTATAATTGAAATGTAATCAAACCTTCTTTAAGGCTGGGGAAGACAAAGCATTTGCAGGCAAAATATTATGCGGGTCTATACAGTATACTGTGTTTTTAACATCAAGACTGTCAAATGATAAGTGTTTGTAATCGTCATGATCTGTCATGATAACCACGACGTCTGCATCTTTTAAAACACTTGGCAGCTTATCCAAGAGCAACGCCTCAACTTCTGGCCTGTCTTTTACATTTTTCACAACCGGGTCATGGACTGACAAATTATAGTCGTGCTTCAAGAGCTCACTTATCAATTGCAGAGAAGGTGCATCACGGCAGTCATCAACCCCTCCTCTATAGGCTAAGCCCAAAACGGCTATATTTGCATCTTTAGATATATCTAGTTTACGAATTTTATTCGCTATTTCGATTGGTCGCTGATCGTTTATTCTGCGTGAAAGACTTAGTAAACCCGACTTATCCTCGTTTCCATGTATCAAGAACCACGGATCAACAGGTATACAATGTCCGCCAACACCCGGCCCTGGCTTATGAATTTGTACGCGTTGATGCAAATTTGCAATTCTGATCACCTCTTGTACATCTATCTTCATATCTTCAGCAATGGCAGCGAATGTATTGGCCAACGCAATATTCACATCGCGATAAGTGTTCTCGGCCAACTTAGAGAATTCCGCGATTGAGGCTTCACTCTTATGGATCTGCCCTTTGCTAAAGCTTCCATAAAATTGACTTGCCCGCTCAGAGGCATTCTGGGTAAGCCCGCCGACAACCCGGTTATTGCAAATAATTTCGTTTAACGATTCTCCAGGGAAGACACGTTCAGGGCAATAGGCAATATCAATGTCTTGTTCAGGATCAAACCCTGCCTCAAGGACTTTCTTAGCGATAACATTACGTGTTGTTCCCACTGGACTGGTTGACTCAAGTAGTACCAAGTTTCCAGTCGTGAGCACTGAAGCAACAACATCAGCAGCATTTTCAACCATACTAACATCGGGTTCACGATTGTCGGCAATCGGTGTGGGGACACATATAACGAATACATCGGCAGGCACGACCTGGTTCACAAAACTCAATTGGCCAGCATGAGTCATCTGTTGCACCAAATCAGCAACGTCTTCTTCAATGCTTAAATGACTAACTTGATCAGCTTTCAGTTGGTCTATCCGGATTTGGTTTTTATCGTAACCGAACACGCGATATCCATGCGCAGCAAAAACAGCAGCGCTGGGTAGACCTACATATCCTAAACCTATCACGCAAACGCTTTTATCAATTTTCGACATTTAGCAATCCATCAAGCAACCAAAACCTAGATAATTACTCTAGCTCGCAGCGAGTATATCAGCAATCCGCATTGCAGAATTACCATCACCAAATGGATTAACTTCGCATTTAAAAGAAGCATGTGTGGCAGGATCAGTCATGAT
>CAZGVP010000514.1:0-2221 GCA_964529135.1 uncultured Caulobacterales bacterium
GGCTGCGGGCACCCAGCAGGGTATCGAGGCGCTTTTGATCTATCTAGCGATTTACCTGACGATGACACTCGGCACATTTGCAGCGATCCTGACAATGCGGCGCCGTGAAGGCATGGTGGAAACAATTGAGGATCTTGCTGGCCTGTCTACAACAAACCTACCGATGGCGTTGGCGCTCGCGACATTTATGTTTTCGCTCGCAGGTATTCCGTTACTCGCTGGTTTCCTCGGTAAATGGTATGTTTTCCTTGCAGCAGTAGAAGCCGGGTTGATCCCGCTTGCTGTAATAGGGGTAGTAACCAGCGTTGTTGGCGCCTTTTATTATCTCAATATCATTAAAATCATGTTCTTTAATGAGCCCGCTGAACCGTTTGAACCAGTTCAGTCCAAAAGCATCTCTGCAGTTATTGGTGTTGGGGCTATTTTGAATTCGCCCGTTAGTTACATCCTCATTGCACCGCTTACGGTCGCAGCAGCATGGGCTGCAGGATCACTTCTTTTCTAGGTGATGGATCTTCAATCTTATGTTGATTGGTCGGCCGACGCTCCTAACGGGGTGTCGGCTCGATACTTTTCGGCGTGTGATAGTACCAATGTACAGGCGCGACTGATCGCGGAATCGAGCACTGATCGAGCAGATACCTGGGTTGTTGCCGGCGAGCAATCAGCGGGTCGAGGGCGCCGGGGTCGAGAATGGAGTTCTAATGCAGGTAACTTCTTCGGCAGCAAATTATGGTTCCCCAAGAAGAGTGTTAATTTTTCAATGTTGCCATATCAGGTTGCTCTAGCGATCAGAGAGACGTTGGTGAAACTTGGAGCCGCGAACGACGTTGTTAAATGCAAATGGCCCAATGATATTCTCATCAATGAAAAGAAGGCTTCCGGCGTTCTGATTGAGGCGAGCACTGGCACAGGTGGTAAGCCTGACTATGTTGTGATTGGCATCGGCATCAATTTAGTGCATTTTCCAGAAGAAGCGCAGTTTCCTGCAACCTCTCTTATGAGAGAGACGGGAATAGCAGCAGATATCAATACTGTGTTTCAGATACTGTCGAACGAATTGAATGGTCTGTTGAGTGTCGATGACAATGAAGCGGTCATTCGGGCTTGGGAAAACGAAAGCTGGGGACTTGGTCAGGTCCGGCAGGTAAATCTGATAGATGAGCGATTTGAAGCGAAGCTTTTGTCACTGAGACCTGATGGTGGCTTACTTGTCAGAAAGTTATCTAGGGACGAAGAGCTAATCATCTATGCTGGCGATATTTTTGAGAACTATCCGGACGATGAAAGGCAGAGTTAGATGTTATTGACGATTGATGCAGGTAATACCAATACCGTCTTTGCGCTGATTGAAGATGACGAGATTATTGAGCATTGGCGACTGTCCACATCTGATCGCAGGACTGTTGAAGAATATATCGTTTGGATCAGCCATTTGATGAAGCTTTATGACCGCGACCCAGCCAAGGTTGCAGGGGCGATTATCGCAAGTGTTGTGCCGCAGGTTGACCGTGCGCTCACGGAGCTTTGCGAAAAATATTTTGACTGTCAACCGCTGTTTATAGGCCGACCCGGCGTGGATTTGGGTATTGATATTAAACTGGCCAATCCCAATGAGGTTGGGGCAGATAGGCTGGTGAATGCTGTGGCCGCGGACGCGAAATATGGCGGGCCGCTTGTGGTTGTGGACTTTGGTACAGCAACGAATTTTGATGTGGTAGGTGGTGATGGCTCTTATCTGGGAGGGCTTATATGCCCAGGCATTAACCTATCGCTTTCTGCTCTGCATCAGGCTGCGGCCAAATTGCCTAAAATAGCGGTCGAAGCTCCTGAAGACGAGCGTGTGACTGGGAAATCCACCCTTGAAGCCATGCAGTTTGGCGTTTTCTGGGGGTACCTTGGGATGATCGAGGGGCTTATTGCCCGACTGAAAAAGGAACACGGCGCTGCTATTAAAGTGATAGCGACAGGGGGCCTTGCGCCCATCTTTGCAGACCGCACAGATGCCATTGATTTTGTCGCTGATGACCTGACGCTTATTGGCCTTAAGATGATTTTTGATAGGAACTGATTTTACCTGTAATGGCTTATCTAAAGAAAAAAGACGATAGATTGCTGTTCCTGCCGCTTGGTGGATCGGGCGAAATCGGTATGAACCTCAATTTATATGGCCATAAAGGCAAATGGTTGATGGTAGATTGCGGGATGGCGTTTGCTGATG
>CAZGVP010000515.1:0-2188 GCA_964529135.1 uncultured Caulobacterales bacterium
AATGATGCTACGCAGAAGGGGGCGCAGCTTGTCTGCGGTGGGGAGCGACCAGTGGCACCGGAACTGTCCGCAGGGTATTTTTATACGCCAACGATACTGACGGGGGTCACGGAGGACATGTTGATCTATCGGCAGGAGACGTTTGGACCAGTGGCACCAATTGTCGCTTTCGATGACAACGACGATGTTATCACCATGGCTAACGACACTACCTACGGCCTGGCGGCATATGTTTACACGCAGAACCTGTCGCGAGCGATGAGAAGTTTTGAGGCATTGAATTTTGGCATCATTGGTATCAACGATATAAATCCTACCAGCGCGGCCGCCCCTTTTGGTGGCATGAAGGAAAGCGGGCTTGGGCGTGAAGGTGCGCGAGAGGGCTTGATGGAATATCTTGAAACCAAGCTAGGTGGGTTTTCCATCTGAAAGCTGATTGTGCTGCGTCTGTAAGCAGGGATTGAACGAGGATCTGGCAACCTGCGGGTTCGATAATCACACAATCAATTCTCATGACAAACGTATTGTTTTGATCACTCACTGTCACACTCACAATGCACCGGGTAATTAATAAAACAGCAGGGATTAATAAATCGTGCAGCACGCATGTATTTTGCTGTTCTGATCATTCTTGAGCACAAATGGATTCGAGATTTATTGACTCAACTTGGAATCCTGTGTTTTTATGATGATCTGTCCGAACTATTGGATAGGTTTAATCTAGCCTGAATTGTTCTTATGGATGGCGAATACGGCATGATTTTGATTGCATAATTAACTTCGCCAATCGGCGGGTTTAGTGAAATATCCGGAATCGTTTGCCGTTAATTGTGAAAACGCAATCAGGTAAGGCAATTGTCAATTTGCTGTGAACACTCAGTGCTGGCCCGTAATTACTTTGAGGAAATCATAACATGAGAAAATTGCTCGCCCTTTCTGCATTGGTACCAATAGCTTTCAGTGCACCAGTGTTGGCAGAAACTTCTGCCTGTTTGATAACTAAAACCGATACCAATCCCTTCTTTGTAAAAATGAAAGAGGGTGCGACGGCAAAGGCCGAAGAGCTTGGCATATCGTTGAAGAGTTACGCGGGTAAAGTTGATGGTGACCATGAAAGTCAGGTTGCAGCGATAGAAACATGCATTGCTGATGGCGCTAAGGGAATTCTGATCACAGCTTCGGATACCAAGGCTATTGTTTCATCGGTGCAACAGGCACGTGACGCAGGTTTGCTGGTTATTGCGTTGGATACACCATTGGAGCCTATTGATTCGGCAGATGCTACTTTCGCAACCGACAACTTTCTTGCGGGAGAGCTTATTGGCAAGTGGGCCGCAGCGACGCTTGGTGATGCGGCAGCGGATGCAAAAATTGGTATGCTTGATCTAGCGGTAAGCCAGCCGTCTGTAGGTGTTCTGCGCGATCAGGGGTTTTTACAAGGCTTTGGCATCGATCTGGGTGACCCGAACAAGTGGGGTGACGAAGACGATCCTCGCATTGTTGGCAACGACGTAACCGCTGGTAATGAAGAAGGTGGTCGCAAGGCAATGGAAAATCTGCTCGCCAAAGATCCGATGATCAATGTGGTCTACACCATCAACGAGCCTGCGGCAGCTGGTGCATACGAGGCGTTAAAATCAATTGGTCGAGAGAGCGATGTGTTAATTGTATCTGTCGATGGTGGCTGTCCTGGTGTTGCGAATGTTGCAGATGGGGTTATTGGTGCGACCTCTCAGCAGTATCCGTTGTTGATGGCATCACTGGGTATTGAGGCCATTAAGGCCTGGGCTGACGATGGCACCAAGCCAACACCAACTGAAGGAAAGGATTTCTTCGACACCGGTGTTGCTCTGGTGACGGACAAAGCGGTGGAAGGCGTTGAATCTATCGACACCCAAACCGGTACTGATCGCTGTTGGGGGTAATGTTTCAACATGTTGGGGTAGACGACAGTTTATCCAGACGAGAGGGGCGGCATTGCCGCCCTTTTTTTGTGTCTTCATCGTTTATGATGTAGAAATTCCTGGTAAGAGCAACAAGGACAACAGCGTCGATGGCATCGGAACATTTTGAAAAGCCTCTCGATAAAGCGCCGGATTCGGTTGCGGAATTTGAGGTTAAGCGGGGGGTTGCTGAGTCTGTTCAGCACTGGTTGCATCGTACACCAGCCGCAATTCCGTTGTTGGTG
>CAZGVP010000516.1:0-2182 GCA_964529135.1 uncultured Caulobacterales bacterium
TGTTGGATAGTCTTTTGCCATCAGCACTCCAGGGTCGGCAGCGCCATCAAGAATATAATTAGCGATCGCAAAACCGGCTCGTCGCCCATATTGAAACGCCAGACGAATACCGCCTGCAGTCAGTGGCGATACTAAACCAGCTGCATCGCCAGTTAACAAAACGCGATGGGTTGAGAGAGGATGTACTAACCCTCCGCATGGAATTGGTCCAGATCTTCTCGCTTTTTCTTTTACATCAAGAAGGCCAGGGAAAAGGGGGTGCACATTAGTCAAGAAGCGATTGTAATCTGGTTTGCGTTCGCGGCCAGTTAGAGTTGGAGATACGGCAAGTCCGATTTGGGTCATGCCTACGCCTGGTACAATCCATCCAAGATAGCCGGGCGCAAGCTGACTATTGATAAAACAGTGCAGAACATCGGTGTCTAGTCCGGGCACTCCATCATATTCAGTTTCAAGGCCAGTCAAAAATTCTTTGTTCCGCCCGAGATTAAAATGCTTTGCGACCCGTGATTTTGCTCCATCAGCGCCTAATAAATAGTGTGTAGTAATATTCAAGCCATGCAATCGGACAAGGTCGCCGTCATGACTGGCGCTTTCAAAACGTGTTCCAAAGAGCATGTGGACACCTGCTCTTGCGGCTTCACGAGCAAGCCAGCGCATTAAGGCTGGGGTATCGGTTGCAAGGAAATAGTAACCTGGTGCGAAAAGGTCGATGTATTTGTGATTTGGTGAATATAACCTCACCCCCGTGATTTTGCGCGTCAGGCTAGCTGGGATGTCAGTTTCTTCTACTGCTTCTTTCACCAGAATACCTGTTGTGCGCACCCTTGCGCCGGGTTCTTTTTTGGCATCAAGCACCGCGACTTTCAGCCCTCTATGGGCAGCGGTTCGGGCAGCAATCAAGCCGGCAAAACTCGCACCTACAACGACCAAATCGAAGGTCTCACTGTCTTGTGAATGATTGTGGTATTCCATTGGGCTCCCTTTTATTGCTGATATAGGCCTATTAATTAGGGAATATGGCGCGACAGCGGCGTCTAGTGAGTGACAGTGTGGCCGGAACATCCCCAAATTATAAAAAAGCGACGCGTCTCATTTTGAGATTAGTGCCGGATTTATAGCTCACGAATGGCATTTTTCTTGCAGTTATACAGATGGATTCGTGGGTTTTTCGTGGGTTTGGAGTAGATTTGGAACTAATCTCTGACATATCAACAACAGACATCGTACTGGCTGTCATATTCCTGTGTATCGGTATTGCCCTTGGTCGGGTGATATGGGGCGCACAGCGAACTTATGTTATGGAGTTGGAAGACACTGTTGCGCTAATGCGCTCTCGTGCTCGTAACGTTGTTGAACAAGATCGCTCTCCTGTGACGTTCAAGCCAACGGTTTTGTCAAAAGAAGATGTGCGACTGGAGTGCCCAGCACAAGATCATCAAAAATCTTGTTCCTCAGGGGAATTAAGCCAAATCAATTATCAACGATTGCATGAACTTTCTGATGAACTTGGTAAGATCCGCGTCCTTATCAGTGGTCAAGATACGGGGGTGGATGTCTTAAAAGAGCACCTTGATCAATCTGATCATTCCATGAAAAAAGCGAACGGGCGATTGCAGGTTTTATTGCGTGCCCTTGAAAAGGGTGAATAGATGTCAGCATATTACTGGTGCTATGCTGATTTCGGGATATAGAATAGCTGCTTTTTTCAGCGAGTTTGGGGTGGGATTACAATATGTATGATCAATTACTTATTTCGGCTGGTTTGGTTGTGGTAACGACATTCCTGCATGCAATTTTTATTGGATTGGCTACTACACTAATGCGCCTCTTTATAGTCAATGTGCCAGGGCCAATACGTTTTATACGCGATTTGGTCGCCCTTGTTTTGGTGGGATTATGGTTGATGTTTGCACACTTTGTGGAGATTGCCGCCTGGGCATATACTTATCTTCATTATGATGTTGTTGTTGGTTTAGAGACAGCTTTTTATTTTTCCAGTGTTTGCTACACAACACTTGGTTTGGGCGGTGTCGAAGTTGCAGAGGAATGGAAGCTATTACCAGGCGCAAATGCTGCGAATGGTTTGCTCTTATTTGGTATATCGGCGGCTTTTTTAGTAGATATGAAAAATAAATTAGGACTAAATACAGTTTGCACTCACACAGGAGAAGTAGCAGAT
>CAZGVP010000517.1:0-2180 GCA_964529135.1 uncultured Caulobacterales bacterium
CCCAAAGTGACCGGCTTTTTAGGCGCTGATGGCGGCAAGAAGCCGCTGCCCGTGCCCGAGCGCGAGATCAAGCGTATTCTTGGCACTGCTGAGGATTCAGCTGATCGGCCGCGTCCAACCATTAGCTTTGAAGTGGGCGAGCAGGTGCGCGTCAACGATGGCGCATTCCAGGGCTTTGAAGGCGAGGTTGAAGAGGTTGACGAGGCACAGGCACGTTTGAAGGTGACCGTCTCTATCTTTGGCCGCGCCACACCTGTCGATCTGGAATATGGCCAGGTTGACAAGATCAGCTAAGGTTTGCCGAAACTGAGCTGATGAAATCAAGCTGAGAACACTATTTAGACATTTTTAGCTGTAATAGGGTTAGCCTCATAAAGAGGTGACCCCTTTGCGCATTCTTATTATCAATCCACCACACCCGGCCATTGGAAGCCGTATACCGGACGACCATTTGCCGCCACTGGGCCTCTTGTCTATCGGCGGCCCTTTGATTGATGATGGGCATGATGTCTCGCTATATGATGCAGAGTTTGGGCCTGCATCATTGGTGGAGATTGCTAACCATATCACTGATGTTGCCCCCGACCTCTTGCTGATTGGGCATTCGGGGTCGACATCGGCCCATCCGATCGCGCAGAGAATTGCCAGAAGCGCAAAACTCAAAATACCAAGTGTCAAGATAATCTATGGCGGTGTTTTCCCAACATATCACTGGGAAGATATTCTTAATGAATGTTCCGAGTTTGATATTATTGTACGAGGTGAAGGCGAAGAAACCTGCCGGCATCTTGTTGAGGCATTATCGGCTGGGACATCGCTAGACCTTGTCGCTGGAATAGCGTTTCGCGTGCGCGATAAAATTGTCTCTACGCCCCCGCGTATGATGATTGCAGATCTGGATATGTATAGAATTGGATGGGAACTCATTGATTTTTCCCATTATTCATATTGGGGTGGGAAACGGGCTGTGGTTGTTCAATTTTCGCGTGGCTGTCCGCACCCGTGTAATTATTGCGGGCAACGCGGTTTCTGGACCAAATGGCGGCATAGAAACTCTGAAAAATTTGCTGCTGAGATTGCAAACCTACACCGTGAGCATGGTGTTGAGGTTTTCAACTTTGCAGATGAAAACCCGACCTCTTCAAAGAAAATGTGGAAAAGGTTTCTTGAAGCACTTATCGCTGAGAATGTTGATGTGACCCTTGTTGGTTCAACGTGCGCCGATGATATTGTTCGAGATCGCGATCATCTTCACCTTTATAAGCAAGCAGGTGTTGAGCGATTCCTGATGGGTATGGAAAATACCGATGAAGCCGTTCTGGCTAAAATTCGCAAAGGCGGTTCCACGACGACCGACCGGGAAGCTATAAGATTGATGCGCCAGCATGGCATGTTGTCCATGGCAACCTGGGTGGTTGGATTTGAAGAAGAGACGGACGCTGATTATTGGCGTGTCCTTCGGCAATTATTATCCTATGATCCCGATCAAATTCAGTCCGTATATGTAACGCCCCATCGCTGGACGCCGTTTTTTAAAGAGGCTGAACATAGGCAGGTTATTCAGGGCGACCAGTCAAAATGGGACTATAAACATCAGGTGCTCAATACGCGCCATGTTCCGCCTTGGCGCGTCTTTGTATGGGCCAAAGCAATCGAGTTTATATTGCAAGCCCGCCCGCGTGCTTTGTGGCGCCTTTTAACGCTCAAGGATAAAAATATACGCCATGCGCAACGCTGGTACTACAAGATGGGGCGGCGAGTATGGTTTCATGAAGTACTGGGGTTTCTATTTCGTGACAAAAGGTGGAAAACCGGACCGAGCGTTCGGGAGTTCTGGGGTGAAAGTCTTGAAGACAATGAGAATGCGCTAGCACGTAAACCTTCAAGCTCGCGAGTGCGTCTGCCTATAGGGTCACTAAGCCCAGAAGATTCAAAATTGTCGTCAGAGAGATAAGTCCGCCTAGTGCGAAAAGACCAAGCGTAATGACGAATCGCGCTCCTCTTTTTCCAGACTTTGGTGCGATCTGAATGCCCTTTGTTCCACTTTCCTGAAGTGTTCGCTCTATGGCTTCGAGCGCGTCTTCGTATCGACGTTCGAGTAGTCTTAAGCGCTCTGCCACGAAACCCATCAAGAGTGTAATGCTTGCCATAAAGAAGAGGCTAATGGAGACGGGAAGGAA
>CAZGVP010000518.1:0-2179 GCA_964529135.1 uncultured Caulobacterales bacterium
GCCACATTGCTTAAAGCGCGCAAGCGGGGTGACATTATCACTGTCATCGATCTCTACAAAACCTGGGTTGATGGAAGCAATGATCTTAGTCAATCAGATGAGAGCGCACTGCATGATGCGTTGGAGCAATGGATAAAAGCTCTGGAGCAGGAAGAGAAGGAAATAATCTCTGAAAGCCCGATGCATTATCATGTTTATAACCAGTACCACGATTCGTCGAGCAGAAATGTAGACCGGGCACTTGAGCAACGTATTAACGCGTTAAACCGGGCAGTGACTTCAAACGAAATGTTGGGCGTATCTATTACCTCCTTAAAGTCATTGAAACCCTGGCTTGAAGACCGCTTTCAACAAGCTCGATGGTCACTGCGATACTAGCCTGGATTATTTATAAGGCGACAAGTGAACTTTAACGAAATGCTATGAATACAGTTCCAAGCCACTTGTTGGGCACCTTTTTCAAAATTGCAGAGTGTCTATTCGACGCCACAGGAAAATTTTTGAGGGAGCATTTAACGCTCTCAGAACTGGCGCAATAGATTTTTAACTCCCTGTTAAGCGAGAGAATGTGGAAAAATCATCAACTCAGGCAGTAAACGAATTTATTATTGGACAGCCGCAATGGTCCGTTAAGGACAACAAGCTTCATCGGGAATTTCGATTTAAAAACTTCACGCACGCCTTTGGTTTTATGTCCATGGTTGCGCTGGTAGCTGAAAAAGCTAACCATCATCCGGAATGGTTTAATGTGTATAACCGAGTTGTTGTAGATCTGACGACACATGAGGCAAGCGGTATTACCGAGAGAGACTTTAAATTGGCACTGGCCATGGATAAGTTGGCAATAGAGTGTGGGGCAGTTGTTGAGTGTGCTTGACTAAACGGATTACATGCTTCGCAACTCATTGGTTTGTAAATTCAATTCGCGAGCGAGTAAAACCACTTGAACAATTGCGCAATGCATAAAAAGGTTCTTGAGACTCTGGCTTTACCGTTGGAGCTTCCGTGCGGGCAAAAATTAAAGAACCGTATCGTAAAATCCGCAATGTCAGATTCCCTCGGTGATGGTCGCGGTAATCCAACACAGGCACAGATTAGATTGTACGAGCGCTGGGCTGCTGGTGGTGCAGCTGCGATGATTATCGGTGAGGTTCAGGGGGCTTCCCGTTTTGCCGAAAAGCCTGGTAATTTGGTGTTGAGAGAGGATTCTGAGTTGTTGCTCTTTGAGGAGCTGGCTCGACGGGGAAGTGCAAACGGGGCGTTGCTGTGGCTGCAGCTCGGGCATGCAGGTGCGATGGCTTATCCTCCTATAAGCACGCCGAAAGGCCCCAGTAAAGTCGAAATGCCAGGGCTATGCTGCGAGGCTCTGACGCTTGGTGAAATCAGGCAGTTGCCTGCAGAATTTGCACAAACCGCATTACTTGCTAAGCGTCTTGGTTTTAGTGGTGTTCAAATACATGCCGCTCATGGTTTTTTGCTTAGTCAGTTTTTATCTCCGCTGTTTAATAAGCGCATTGACGGCTACGGCGGATCTCTTGATGGCCGCATGCGCCTGCTGCTGGAAGTGATTGATGAGGTAAGAAAAGCTGTGGGCTCGCAATTTGTCGTGTCTGTAAAGCTCAATGCCACCGATCTACTCGAAGGAGGTATTGAGGAATTAGAAGCTCTCGAAACTATTGCGGCACTTGATAAAACTGATGTCGATCTTATCGATGTTAGCGGTGGCACATACTTTCCAGGTGCGAAGTCGGCATCTGACAAGGTCGTGCCCTGTCCATACTTTGTGGATTTCGCAAAACGTGCGCAAGCAGTGACTGATAAACCGTTGATGGTCACTGGCGGATTTAAGTCTCTCGAACATGCTGTAGATGCGATTACATCGGGGGCGACCGAAGTAGTTGGGCTTGCTCGCTCAATGGTGCTTGATCCCGAGCTACCAAACCAATGGCTTCTCGATAATTCAAACGATCCAGCATTCCCAAAATTCGCATCACCGCCGGAAGGAGCTATTACCGCGTGGTATACGATGCGTCTTGCAGACATTGGCAATAATCGGGAAACCGATTCAGAGCCCGATCTACAGAAGTCTTTAAAAGCTTATAATACGCGTGATGAAGCACGCGTCGGTGAGTGGAACGCGCGTTTTGGGCCGACAAAAAACGGGTAAGGAGTATTGTGT
>CAZGVP010000519.1:0-2177 GCA_964529135.1 uncultured Caulobacterales bacterium
ATAGAGATGAGCTATTTGACCGTTTCTCGGTCAAATCAAGAGTTGGGCTTGTACTCCATTGCCTTAATAACGGTATTATGCGGCTAGATTCATTCAATAGTTAGGGCATAATCGCAAACGTGTAAAGTTAGATGCTTAAAACGATGGAATTCGGATGTTGAGCTTAATGATTTTCTGCAGATCTTAGGATTAGGGATAAGTAAGCCCTCTTTCCCGTGACAAATCAACCACCTGCATATGATATTGATCGCGGCGTTCACTGGTGAGGGCGGTGAGGTAGATTTCCGTGGTTTTGATGGATTTGTGTCCGAGCATTTCAGAGATGGCGGGGACGGGGATGCCTTTGTTTTTTTGCGAGTGAGGCGAAGCTGTGACGAGTGACATAGCTGGTCAAATTGGCCTCCACCCCTACCTTGGCTCCTAATAGTTTGAGTTTCTTGTTATACCGCTTGCGCCCATTCAATATCCTTGTTCCACTCGGCGGCCTCTCCCCTTCTTATAATCGGAAAAAGAAAACCAGTCTTTTTCTTCCCGTTTCGGTGCCATAGTCGGTGCCTTCTCTTCATTAACTGGGAATCTAGCATCTGAGGCCTTTAGGGGAATTGACAATGAAGTAATTCGAGGATTAGCAATTGCAGGGTACGGCGGTGTATCTGGAGGACTAGCAGCGAAATCTCTTGGAGCTAATTTCTGGGACGGATTTAGAGAAGGTGCCATTGGCAGCGGCCTCAACCATGCTATGCATTACGTCGCACTTGGCTTACGGTTGGTCCAGTTCCTGAATATGGAGATAAGAAAGGATCTGACGCATGGGTCGCAAAAAATTCCCCTGATGTCAACCGGGGTGCTCACCGATTTCATTTCAGACCGGATGACGGGTACAAAGAAGGTGTGGATGGCAATTTTGTTCAAATTGAAGACAACAAAATTGTGGAAACTTTACGGGCGACCACTCACATATCCGGTATGCGAACCCATATTTCCCGGACGGCCTTCTCCTCCCCCAAGCAATTGTTCTTAACCACTGGGCATGAGTTGTTGCACGCCGGTTTCAATCGAGCAAACTTTTTCGATAAACCTTCACACTATAGATCTATTCGAGAATGGGAGCTTCGCCATGCAAGACGACTTGATTTCAATCTGTCTCGTTACGAAAAGGCCTTTGTCGAGGTAATTCGAGTTCGCCCTACCTTGCCCTCTCAATATGATTGGCGTAATTTTGGCTTGCCTAAATAACAATGCTCAAAACGTTGGCGATATTATGGGTGCTTCTGGTTTCGCACTGCTTCTCGGTCGATGAGCTAGGCACATCTGAACCGTCCCCGGTACTATTTGGCAATTTCTTACAGGATACGGTTGTTGTTCCCAATTTAGTTAACCTGCCTCGTTCGCTGGTCTATGAGGCGAATACGTTCACAACGGAACTTGGTGATTGCAATGCAGTTTTAATTACTGACTCAATGCGCAGATCATTAACGCTGATTCCTGTTTTACTCGGATGCACTACGAAGAGTCAAATGACTGGATCTTACCATGATTTGCTCTACAACAGCTTTGTTAGTCAGTCCCAGTGCTACTTTCTGGGTCGATACGTAGCTACGTCACGATATGAATCGTACCTATTTAAAGTGACATATGAAGAAGGGAGACAAAACTTCTTGTACATGATTAATGCGCAAGGAAATAAGATTATCAGTGCGATTCGGCTGTCATCGAAGTTGAGTTCGGTAGGTTTGAACCTGAATCCAGAAGATGCTATAGACGCCTTTGAAATGCATTCGTATAGTATTATTCGGCGTAAGAATTTCATGTCAGACTTACTACTCGGGTCGTTTTATCTGGATATTGATGCAGCAACAAGCACTCCTGGCCCTGATGAAGACCCTGATGATCCAATGCAGTTCATAATTGCCCCGAATGGTATGATTGAATTGCAGTAGTCACGCAGCCACGTTTCGTCGACCTATAACTCCAACACCTGCGAGTGATACGCATTTCCCTTCTCACTAGCAAGAGAAGCCAGATAGACCTCTGTCGTTTTGATTGACTTATGCCCTAACATTGTTAAAATCGCCGCAACAGGATACCCTTGTTCTTGGCAATTGAAGCAAAACTATGACGCGATGTACATCTCCATTTTGAAACAAGGCAACCTCCAGTACGCCACTTGGCCGCCT
>CAZGVP010000520.1:0-2169 GCA_964529135.1 uncultured Caulobacterales bacterium
CCACAGCCAATAAGCTCATCGACAGCCATTGAGACACACCCATTTCAGCCCAGGGTGCTAGCAGGAAACCTTGCCGCGATTCACCGGGAAGCATTGAAATTATAGAGGCCACTGCAGCGCCTATAACGACGAATGCGACATTGAGAGCAAGAGATAGTAGAAGCGGATTAATGGCACGACATTTTGTACGCGTTAATATCATCGCCAGTGCATAGAGAATTGCGGATAGAAGCGGCAGCAGCGAGTACCGATTGAAATCAGCTGCATTTGGCTGCAGTATCAGGACTACACCGACAAAACCCAGAACAACTGCCAGCCATCCTAATGCTTTGACTTTGTCTCCGACGAATAATGCTGAAAACAACGTGATAAAAAGCGGCAGCGTATAATAGGTGGCAGCGGCAACTGACAGAGCTAGATGGGGTAGTGATAAATAGTAACAAATCCACATTATCACCAGCAAAACGCTACGCAGGACAATCCAGCCAACCGCATCAGATAAACGGATTGCTCCCGGTGCAATCACTGCCATAAATAGTAACAAACATGGAATCGCGATTATCGAACGAAGAATAAAAATTTGCCAAATAACAAAATTGCTACTGATCAGCTTGATCAATGCATCACCCAGTGACAATGCAAGAACAGTTATGACAATAACACCGACCGCAAGTGGGATATTGTCATTTTTATCCCCTGACAGTTTCAGAATTTGGACTCCAACACGATAATACAGAACACGAGGTTAGCGAGATTAATACAGGCACTAAAATCGAAATAGAGTAACATACCCTATTGACCCACACGAATTCGATACCCAAACAATAGAGCGTCTGTAAATGATGTTGGGCAATGATTCTGTCTCCAACGCCAAACAACGGGATTCATGATTCAAAACTGGCAATGGTGGAAGCCTCATTGCAACCGACTATTTTTATCATTCCCAAGATTACCCAACTAGACACAAAATCCACTGACCAATGAATTGACCAATGAAAATTGAAAAGGAAATGGGATATACCCACGCTGACTTCTTCCGATTATTACCAAGAGCTATGGGCGAAACACCGTATGAAGTTAAGGGCTTAGTGGTACATTGCAAATTAGCGACCGGTTCCTTGACGATAACATTAGGGGAGGAACGCGAACGCCGACTGGTGCTGGTGGTGTTACCCTACACCCATGTCACATTTGAGTATCACGATGTTGACGATGCAGATCGAGAAGCGTTTATTAAGTTTTTTGACTTGCGGTTTATGAAGGGGCTTGGGTAATACGTGCAATCAGAGACAATGCACCAATTGAGCAACAGAGAGTAGACGTCACATCACCGACGATTTAGAAAAACGCGCCGGCGCCCATCATCATAGACCTCGACTCTCACTGCAACCTTATCACCTGGTTCAGGCAGCTCGTCTTGCCATGAAACGTAAGCATGCATACCGTCCGGTAATCGCAGTTTTACCTGCGTATTCGACGATATCCGTTTCTGATCTTTATCCGTTTCCGGCACACTGGCAACCACAGCCTGGCGCGAAAGTGTATCCACCACTGCAGCTTCCGTAGGCATAAAGAATTTGGCCCAGAGGAAGAAAAGGAACAAGAAAATAATAATCGCATTAATGCGCCAGGGTTGATCACCTGGCCGCAGCAAAGAACGCATGTCGGTCTATATCATTGATATAATTGACATTATAATTCAAATGTAATGCCAACAACGCGTAGAAACCACCTCATTTGCCAAATCTCGAAAACAAGGATGCTCTTAGAAACATTTGTTTTAATCAAACTGGCTTAATTCTCCCCGTTTCTTTATATACTGGTTTTCTTCTGTTCGTCTGATCCGATAGTTCCCAGATTCAAATACTACTCAGGGCGCACTATGAGCTTGTCTATTTCAACCACTTCTCGACTGACTTTGGCGCTGTTAGTCGGCGCGTCAGTTGTTTTTGGCTGTTCCAGCTCCAGTGACTCCTCGTCACCGACAGAAAGCGCGATGCTCAGCGAAGACGGAGTGATCGAAGCTCCAGCAGATGACGTCGACGATATCGATGACGTACTGGCAGATGATCCAATGCAACCTGACCCTGTCATACCAATTCCACCCGCAAACATTCCATCAGAGCAAGATCCGGTTGTCACTGACCCCCTAGTTCAAAATTTAACCCG
>CAZGVP010000521.1:0-2164 GCA_964529135.1 uncultured Caulobacterales bacterium
GCCTCGCCGCAGCAGCGGCGGCATCTGGCAAGAGTCCGCCAACGCTGGGTAGGCGAATGTTGTCACTTGAGAGACGCATCGGGCAGGAACTGTTTGAGAGGTTGCCGCGCGGCTATCAATTGACCACTGACGGACAGGCGCTGTTAAAAACAGCGATTAGTATTGAAAGCGGCCTGCGCCCTATTATCAGCAATGCCAACAATGAAAAGGTTCGACGAGTAAAAATTTCAGCCGGTACTTGGACGACTTATCGCTTGCATCAGCAAGTGAAACAATTACTGCCTAATGATTCGACGATATTGCAATTCATCTCCACCAACCATGTTCTTGACATACACCATCGAGAGGCGGTGATTGGGATACGCAATCAACGCCCCAAGCAAATCAGCCTTGCGGGTAGACAGATTGGTCAGGTTCGATTTGCAGTCTATGCAGCGAGTAAGACAGTCGACACTTGGGCGGTGGTACAAGGAGATACACCGTCGGCTCTTTGGGTCCGAAACCATATTGAAAATGATCGATGTATTGAGGTGTCGGATCCGCGCAATGCGCTCGACATTGTACAGGCTAAAGCAGGCAGAACGGTATTGCCCACATTCATTGGTGACAATACAAACGGATTGAAAAAACTATCTGACGATATCGTCGAACTGGAGCACACCCAATGGTTGGTGACTCATCATGAGGATCGTCACTTACCGGAAGTGCGAACAATATTAAGCCGCATCCACAGTGTTTTAACAGATGGCTAGATGTGCTCTGTAATCGCCGCGGTGGCTGAATCCCCAGTATTGGGTGTACCAGCTGGTTCAATCAGGAGCAGGTGCGCTTCCTCCTTCGCAGAAGTGCAATGCTCCACGCCTTTTGGTATCACATACAAATCTCCCGCTTTAAGAACGATGTCTTCGTCACGCAGGTGAATCGTCAGCTCACCTGACAACACCTGAAAGAAATCATCAGTGTCGTCGTGCTGATGCCAATTAAATTCACCTTTCACTTTTACGACCATCACATCGTGGCCATTAAAAGTGGCGACAGATTTGGGCGCCCAGTGCTCGTTAAACAAACTGAGCTTTTGAGCAAGGTTAATGGCTTCTTTAGGCATGTGGCCCCCGGTTAGTTATCAACTTATGCAGCAGATTTAGTCGAAAGGCAGATCATCCGCATCGCAAATAAATTTTACAAGGCTCGAGGCTGACTTGAAGAGCTTGCCAGTAGTGTTAGAAAAGTCCTTAGCGTATATTTCAGAAACATTCAGATTTTTGACGGCAATAAAATCTTTGCGTTTAAGATCATCAAGCAGAGCGTGCTCTTTTGAGAATCCTTTTGGGGGTCGCTTTAGGGAGTCACCACCTAGTTCAAACCCATCTTTTCCGGTCAGCTTCTTACTCAGTTTCTTCCATTCAGTCGGGTACTCATCAATTAACGTTCGAACATTGCCAAGCGTGCTACTTTCTGGCCGCCAGATACCAGCGCCGATAAATACATCCCCGGGCTCAATGTGCAAATAAAATCCTGGCGCATGAACATCTCGCCCACGCGCATGTTTAAAGTGAATACCGATGTTAGTTTTGTATGGCGTTTTATCCTTTGAGAACCGAATATCCTTATGAACCCTCATCAGAGAGCCGCCGACCTTTTTAGCACTGACTAAAAAGTGAGGCGATATTTTAGCCATGTGTTGCTGCATCGATTCAATGTAGTCAAGCGCAGGGGTTCTGACCTCATCTTCATATCGTTGCTTATTATCTGCAAACCACTCTCTGTTGTTATTTTGGCTAAGCTCTTTCAGAAACTTGATGGTTTTACGACTAAACATGGCTCCCTCCTACGTACTAACGGCGGCGGTCTTGTGTAAAGACTATCATCTTCATTCACTGATTTTAAAACTTAGGCAATTTCAGCGGTTGCCTCGATTTCAATCAGAAAATCTGGCAAGGCTAACGATTGCACGCCAAGTAGCGTATTAGCGGCTGGAGTGACCTCACCATAGAATTCAGCTATCGCCTGGCCAATAGGCTCAAGAAGAGTCGGATTAAGATTAACCACGTAGGTGCGCATGCTAACAATATCGCCAACGTCCGCGCCCGCCGCCTGCAATAAAGAAGTCAAATTTGAAAGTACCTGCCGTGCCTGCGCACCGATATCGCCTGCTCCGACTAGA
>CAZGVP010000522.1:0-2163 GCA_964529135.1 uncultured Caulobacterales bacterium
GAAGCCCGCACCAAACACGTTGGCCAGGAAACTGTTGCTCAGGTTAATGGCTGACCCGCCGCCTTCTCTAAGTAAATTCCGATCCATATAGAACCCGCCGACGACATAGTCGATGGTCTGATCACCTGGAGATACAAGTCTAATTTCTTGTGTAAATTGATCAGCGACTTCTGTTTTCTCACCGTCACGGTTGCGAGATGTCAACCAATCAGTTGGAGACATTGTGTTTGAGGTAGCTGCCTCGACATCATATTCGGTGTAGCCAGAAATGCCCGTTACCGTGCCTAAATTTCCGACATCCCAGTCAAATTGGAATAATCCGGATTTATTTTTCACATCCTGGAAATGCTCTCTATTCGTCGGTTGATATTGAGCAAATGGACCATTGGTACCTTCTTGAAGAAAATAGCCATTACTTACAACACCGTCCTGAATAAACCCAAAATTTGGATCCAGTATTCCAAATAGAGCCTCAATCGGGAGCGGCCCTGCCATCGCACCGGGCTGGATAGCATAAGGGCCGAAAGCAACACCTTTACGGCTTGATTCTCCCGCCTCAAGCTTGACATAGAGCTCCAAATCATCGGAAACATTAAAAGTAGAACTTACACGAACGGCTGAGAATTCATTTGTGTTTTGGTCTTCGCGGCCGGCAAGAGCCTCACCGCCAAAGCCAGTACGTGAGGTCGTATCAAGCCAACCACCCTCAAAGTTTGTTTGCGCAGCGACGCGTAAGTTCCAACCTTCCATTATCGGAACAGTCGCCGCACCTTCTATGCCATAACCTTGATTTTCGATCTCATAGGTCGCGCGAAAATGTCCATCTGGCTCGTCGCCCGGACGCTTTGAATTAATAAGCACAGCGCCAGCAATGCTGTTCTTACCCTGCAAGACGCCCTGTGGTCCTTTGACAACTTCGATACTTTGAGAGTCCATAAATGGTGCGCTAAATTGAAAACCCCGGCTAACATATACACCGTCGATAAACATTCCGACCGATTGCTCGGCTGAGTTATTGACAGACCCTGTACCTGCCCCGCGAATAAAAATTGAAGGAAATCCAGGAGTTGCACTGAACGTGACATTGGGTATGCGTTCCGCAACATCGCTCAAATCGTAAATGTTACTTTCATCAAGCAAATCTCCGTCTAGCGACTGGATCGATATTGGGACGTCAGTTGCGGCCTGTTCCCGCTTCTGCGCGGTCACAATAATCTCATCAAGAACCTGTGCCGATGCAGTTGGCGCAACAAGCATCGCCCCTATCGCAACTGAGCCTAATAAGACTCTTTTTTTATAAGTCAGTGTAGTCATGGCATTTCCCCTTTGTCATTTTGACTTTATTTGGCGCTTATTTTTAGCTCAGCCTATAGGCTCACTTTACGCTCGTAAAACTTCGGTTGCATAAATTTATCTAAGTGCCTAGCTTCAAATATCAATTTTACATCATGCTGTGGCCCAATAGACACACTGGAGCTACGTGCGAATCCACGCCGCTTTTTCAGGCCGGCTTCATTTTGATCAGTTTTGTGAATCTTTCGAAACAGGCTCTTGTCCACTCTCTGTATCCGTGTATTGTCATACAATATTACAAATGAAGCAGAAATGTCAATAATGAAGTCACCGATCGATTTAGATGCTTTAACAGACTGGATGAACGCTCAAGGCCTTGGCAGCGGGCCAATTTATGATCAGTTGCCTTTGAGCGGGGGAACGCAAAATATCATGTTCCGTTTCAAACGATCAGAACGCGAGTACATTTTTAGGCACCCCCCTAAACACCCTCGTCCTGAGTCAAATCGTGTTATGCAACGCGAAGGTACGGTGCTCAGCGCCCTCGCGGGTAGTGAAGTCCCTCACCCAGGATTTATTGCGGGATGCTGGGAGGAAGAACCGCTGGGTGCATATTTCTTTCTGATGGAACCCATTAACGGCTTTAACATTCACAACGGCCTATCGGACAAAATGAAGGCAAATGCTCGATCACGTGAACGTATGGGGTATTCTTATATCGAAGCTATCGCGGCACTCGGAAATGTTGATTACGTCAAAGCGGGGTTGGAGAATTTTGGCAAACCAGACAATTTTTTAGAGCGTCAAGGCGGGCGCTGGCTCAGTCAATTTGATCGTTATGCAAAGATCGAACAATGGGATGGCTACAAA
>CAZGVP010000523.1:0-2163 GCA_964529135.1 uncultured Caulobacterales bacterium
GTAGATGGTGACATCCTGTCCCCCGTGGGTCTCTGACCTCAATGGGATAGCTGCCGGTTGTTTAAAATTCTTATCTTTGACAATCTCCGCTGTGAGCTCTGGTCGGCCTTCCTTATTGCGTTCCCCAAGGACAGCGATACTGCCAGGGCCATTGGCATAAGTCAGTGTTGGGTACGCCTTACCATCTGCCGCAACGGAAAGCCCGTCTTCATTGTTAAAAACAGCATATGGTGCTTTGACAAGACCAAGTATATCATTACCTTTAGCGGGATAGCCTTGCAAAGCGATAGTATGACCATGGTCAGCAGTTGCAATGATCAGTGTGTCTCGATCGCTCGTCATGGCGCGTGCTTTCTCGATAGCTTTTGAAAACATTTGAGCATCATGTAAGGCGCGAGCTGCATTGCCTGCGTGATGGGCATGATCTACACGGCCAGCTTCGACCATTAAAAAATATCCTTTTTTATTGCGTGATAAAATTTCAATGGTTTTTTCTGTCATTTCTACCAGAGACGGTTCAGTACGTTCTACAACACGGTCAAGTTCGTATTGCATATGGGAACGTTCAAATAACCCTAGAAGGCGCGGGTCTTCATCTGGATTAATTGTTTCAAAACCTTCTTTGTCCCATGCCCATTTGTGATTGGGAGATTTAGCCTTCCATTCTTTCGTAAGGTTCCGCCCGTCTTTGCGAACGCCTTTACTGTTCTGGTCCTCTGGATCCATAACTGTATCAGGCAGGAAATTGCGACGCCCGCCACCAAGAGCAACTTCCAAACCATTACCATACGGAAAATCAATAAGTTGGCTTGCAATGTCCTTGCAGCCATTTTCTCTGGCTTCTTCGGTTAGATCTTTGTCAGCTTCCCAATTACGATTGGCTGAATGTGCATAAACGGCAGCAGGGGTTGCATGGGTAAGGCGTGCTGTAGAAATAATACCGGTTGCCATGCCAGCTTTCTCGGATAGTTCTCCAAGAGTAAAGATGTTGGCATTTGCTGCTGAGGCACAATTATCGGTTTCCACCGCATCGGTTAGAGACAGAACGCCGGATTTTGTTTTCACGCCGGTAACCATTGCTGTCATAGTTCCAGCGGAATCTGGTGTTTGCGCATTGGTGTTATAGGTCTTAGCCATCGCGATATGAGGGAATTTTTCAAAGGAGAGAAAATTTTCTTCCCCCTCTTCACCTCGAGTTTGTCCATCATATATCCGTGCCGCCGTGACGGTGGTTGGGTCCATGCCATCGGCCACAAATAAAATAACATTTTTAGCACGGCGTTTATTCGGCTTGATTGCTTTGCGCTTGGCCAGGGTGTTTTGACCATCCTCGATCCATGGAGTGGTCGCATCATCTTGATCTAATGGAAGTGTCATACTGGTGGCTGTTGTGTTAATGCAAAGCCCCATGCTTGAAACCAATAATGTTGTTTTCAAGGTGCGTGAAAAACTGCTCAGTTTTGCCATAAGAATGCTCCGATTTTCAGGTTTAGTGATTGTATCCTGCTAACACTGCAATGTGACAGTGGTTTATCAGTATGCCAATCCCAAAGCGAGAAATGCCTTAATAATTAAACCTATCAATATTAGTGATGATAACGCAAAAAGCGAAAATCGAACGACCACAAGATTAACTGTGGTTTGAACCACGGAATGTACAACCCTAAGCCCAACATATCCCCATGCCAAAATTATGGCCATTATATCAGCCCCTGCTGTCAAATGAAGATAAAACGCAAGAGCGTAAAAAACTGTCGGTTGTTCGTGAAGGTGATTGTAATTGTCTGCTGCGGCGCGTGCCCGGGAAGGAAGCACTGCCAGACTGCCGGGATGTTTTGCTGATTGAGGAGCTATACCGGCTTTTTGCATCGCGGGAATGCGCCTTAGATACATTAAGGACCAAATTAGCATGGTCCAAACAATCAGAGCAAAAACAGGGTTCAGGATACTTGAGAGCATAATTTGGGTTCCATCTTCAGGGCGATTGTGGGGCTCAAAACATGATCTTGCGTCATAAAAAATGCAAGAGCGTTTAGCACAAGCAATATTCTCGATTTTAAGTAAAAAAAGGGCGCATTCTTGTGAATAAAAATGCGCCCGAATGGTTATGGCTAAAATGAGTTAGTGGACTCCATCATAAATGACAAAGTGGTATTTTTAGGT
>CAZGVP010000524.1:0-2157 GCA_964529135.1 uncultured Caulobacterales bacterium
AAGAGATCAAATGCTAAAATTCACTCATCCGTTTCCTTCGGGCCTTGTCATTTAACAAGCGTCTTTTGAAGTCCTAGTACACGCAATTTTATCAATCCTATCATCTTTAACGTACTAGGCATTCTAGAAAACGATATAAAGTTTTGAGTATTTTCCATTGTCTTAATTGAAGCGATTTTAAGCCGCTGAGAGAGCGTACTTATGTTTAATCGAATTCTCTGTGTCCAGATAAATTCCCAAATGCCATGATGATGAAACGGCAAGCCAGCTAAACTCAGGTCTGAGGTGATGTAATCCCTCAAGTGCAATATTTGGCGGTCTGAAGACACTCTAGAGACAGTCCACTATAATTCACACAATGACCTATGTGTTGATGCTATTAATACACCTTGATGGCTTGAAATATGGAAACTTTATGGTGCGTTTTGTTTCACGAAGATCAATTTCTATTTCTATCTCTATTAGCTCGTCTTGAAACTTTTTCAGAACACGTTGTGCCATTTCATCTTCAAATGGCGTACGATAATTAGCGAATTTATCATAATGATAAGAGGTCAAAATTTTATTCCATTTTAACTGAAACGCGGCTTGAGAATAGGGCGGTAAAATCTTCATGATATCTTCGTCTGAGACAGGGCCTTCTTCAGAAATTTCATCATAAAGAGCATATGGCATATTAGGAGCGTAAATATAATCCCACTGGCTAAAATTCAACATAGAATGAAGCGGAGCCATCGTCCATATTGCAAGGCGTAATATTTCAGAAAGTTGTGTTTTATCATCTATGGATGACGGCATCCCTTTAACCTTGCCGCCTTGTTCATTTTCGTCTGTTGACGCGATTTCATAAGCCCAAGCCTGTAGTTCAGGATCTGCTTGCACCGCAACATCATCGGGGTAATAAATATCTATATAATTCCGGACATATCGCCCCAAGGCGTCCCAAATTAATAGTCCATCATCACGGAAAGGATAATCAGGCAAAATTGATGGGTCATCAACGCCGCGGCGCGCAAGATCTGACGGATGTGCAGAGTCAAATAAATTCCATTTATGATAAAGTTCAGCAGCAACCCCGATAGATTCTTCCAAGGTTCCGCCCATCATTCTATCAACTGGCCCACCCGGATTGACAAACGCCGTACGCCCTAACTCATTGTCGAAAAGATAATAGGTTAAATGCGGATCAAGCATAATATGGATGGGATGCTCAACCGCCAGTTGACGCCGCGTGGAAACCGCAAAGGGAATCATCACTGTGTGAGTCCACGCAAAATGGGTACCTAATTCTTGATGAGTGGCATCGGCGCATTGAACAGCGATTTTTGCCGCGAGCCATTCATTTTTAGGATCATTGGACTTGAATATTCGCCCTTTTTGGTCCGGGCGAACTTGAATGCCCAAACATCGAAGCCGCCGCCCCTCCGTATCCCATGCAAAGACTGCACGAGGGGCTTTTACACTCATCGCACTGCCTTTCCAGACATTGCCCTTTTTGATGTGAGCCAGTTCAGGGTACTCAATCAAATAGAGTCGTTTTTTTTGAATTAAATCTGCAATAGAATTTCCATCTCCCAATACATTCACAACGTCAGTATCCGTTAAAGCCATGCCGCTTGGGAGCGCACCAATGCGCTTCAAGGCTTGGGGGTTACATCCCCAATTTCGTTGATTGTCAAAGCCTTCATCCGTTGTCCAAATTTTTCCAATGGCAGGCTCTTCTTCCAAAATAAAAAGACGAGAAAAATCATAAGGTGATCTCATTGGCCTGAACCAGCTTTGTATACCTGCAAGAATTAGATTTGGCGGCATGGTTATAAAACTTGCCAGCCGTTTTGCCCAATAGCCCATCGAGAAATATTCTCGCTTAGGCACATTATCCAGAAAAGGAATACCATTTAGAAATTCATAGTCGAACCTGTAAATGTTTCGATATTCAGCGAGTTGCTCTTTTCTAGCGTTCATATTTTTTGACTGGTGAGGTAATATGGGTTTCATATTTGCGCCTTTAAGAAAGGGTTAGATTTATCGCGTTTTTAGATAGGCTAATAACGCGTCTTTTTCTGACTCATCTAAGTCAGTGCCCCAGAGATGGCCTTGATTGCCATTGCCGCGTATTGACGTGTCCACAGGCCAATGCCGGCTCTCAGGGTCTAA
>CAZGVP010000525.1:0-2148 GCA_964529135.1 uncultured Caulobacterales bacterium
GACTTCCTGAGCGCTCGGATCCATATTGCCGTCCTCCACCATCGCAATGACGGCGGAAATAATTTTCTGGCGGCTGCGCTCGCTGCGTCGGACGCGGCCATCGGCATTGGGTTCTTCGCTGGATACAACTTTAAGTTTTGGCTTGGTCATTGTCATAAGTTACACCGCGTTATGTCCTAATTCAACCCAACCATGATGCCTCGATTGGGACTTACTTTGTTGTTGAGCATTTCTTTCCAGATTGTGGCCGCACTTTCTGCACCACTAATCCTTTCAACATTGATTTCATTTTTTATATTGTCAGCTACTCGTGCGCTCGCCATCCCCGCTTTTACGAACAAAGTGCCAGCGCCCCACTCCTTGTCGCGCTTAGCAATCTGTTTTGGCGCAAAGAAAAATGTCGGCCTGGCACCGGGAAGTGATTTTTCCGTTCGGCGCTCCTCTTCCCAGTGTGTGGCACCAACCATGCAGCTTTCAACCATATTCCCATCAAGGTGAAGGTGTAATTTCTCAGTTAGCGGACCGTTTCCCGACATATCCACATAGGCAGCGGGCTGTGATGAATCGATCTCACCTTCATCACCATATGTAATAATCTGATCGCAACAGTCGAGGCGTTCTACAAAACCAACATTACCGGCGGAGGTGACGCCAACAATTTTCTGTTGTATGCGTTTGTCGTCGTGAAGAAACTTAGCCAGCCCAAAACCGGTTTTTGATGAGACAGAGCCGATCAATACCTGCTTGGCACCGAAAAAATCATTGTCGATCAGGTAGTCATAAAGAACAAAGGAAGTCATGAATAATGGAAACAACAGGCAGCGCTCGTCTTCCAGGCCATGGAGAAATTCAGGCTCACCCTTAGTGCGACGATATTGGTTATAGAGCGCTGGCAGTTCTAGCCTGTGCGGAGTAGCGTCCATAAAATTGTCATCATACACTTTGCCAACGGTAAGCGTTGCGTGGCTCGCCATTGGAAAAAAACCCCAAAGTCGCTCGCCGACCGCAATGTCATCATTATTGGACTCAACAACATCAGCCATCCCCCATACGGGGACTTTGCCGAAGGGATCATCTGCCGGATAGTACTTCCAATAACCAATCATATCGCCCGAAACTGCATAGGAAACATTGTTAGCAGTCAGACCAAATTTGTCGATCCTGACCAAGACTTCATTCTCGTTCAATGGCGATGCAGGGCTTTCAATAATTTTTGTCTCACGGTAATCACCGCGATTGACCCAAAGCTCTGTGATATTTGTCATAGTGACCTAAAATTCCCTATTCTTGATGATGGCGTCGCTTCCTGACGGTAAAGAAAATGTCATACCGTCTTCTGCCAGATGAATCTTACCATCGAAATTTTTCTTCGCATCACCAAGAAACAGAGGATACAACAATTCCACAGGCAAAGGTGGAATAATATGGGTAATGAGCAATTCATCTGCGCCGGCAATTTGTGCCACCCGTGCTGCATCTTCTGGTGAAGTGTGATAGTTTAAAATATCATCCATGATTTTAGCTTGCGCATTCAAGTCATGTTCTTTCATGACATCACGCATCTTTAAGACCATTTTTGGCTGCAATCCCTCATGAACGATTAAATCAGTGTCTTTTGAAAAATGAGCAAAGGCTTCGCTGTAGGACGTGTCACCACTAATGGTAACGCTACGGTCTTTGTAATCGATACGATATCCAAAAGCCGGTTCTACCGGTTCATGAGGAACAGTCATTGCGGTGATCTTAACGCCGCCTGTATTATAAACGACGCCGGGTTGAAGCTCTTTGGGGGTACCGCCATGTCCAGACGGGTTGGCAACTTCTGTGCCGTGATGCTCTACCCGAAAACCACTATCAATGCGGTACACAGCATTAAAAGCATTGACCACTTCTGATGTTCCCGTAGGGCCATAAACTGGCAGTGGCGCATCACGCGTTCCGGTTATCCAAGCAAGTAACAGCATCTCGCCGAGACTGTCGATATGATCTGAATGCAGGTGGGTCAGAAAAATACCGTCGACCGAATCCATCGGAAACGACGTTAGACCGAGCTTGCGCGGGCTCCCCGAACCAGTATCAAAAATGAACGTACGATCCCCGGCGATCACCGCGGTACATGGACCTGCGTTTAGCGTTGGCATTGGCGCC
>CAZGVP010000526.1:0-2147 GCA_964529135.1 uncultured Caulobacterales bacterium
CTGCGCGCCTCGCTCCCGGTACTGTGCGTGCAATTATAAACCTCGCCGCTTCAGCAGTTCCAGAACTTATCCCGGAGCAAATCACGGTTCTTGACGCAAATGGTAATCTTCTTGCCTCTGCTAGAACCGCTGAAGATGGCACAATGGCAGAAGATGCCATGGCTGATCGCATGACAGCAGCAGAACTAAGGCTACAACAAACGGTTAATGACCTTGTTGCCAGTATCGTTGGTGTCGATAATGTTCGCACTAAGCTTACAGCAGATTTCGATTTCTCACGGTTTACAGAAACCGCTGAAATTGTTGATCCCGATAGCCAAGTTGTTTTGTCCTCCACAATTATTGAAGAATTTTCTGATGACAAAAACCCAGGCCGAAATCAGGGTGTCAGCATTGCCAATGCACTTCCCGGATCACAAGACGTTAGCAATCAATCTGGTGGCGCCACATCCAGCAACCGACGGAGCGAAGAGGTAACAAATTACGAAATTACCAAAACCGTTCGCAATGCAGTACGCGACGAAGGGCTTGTTGTTAATCGCCTTTCAGCCGCCGTTGTCATCAATGCAGCAGATCCAGAAGGTAACATAATTGCACGCAGCCCAGAAGAAATTTCACGTATTGAAGCCTTAGTAAAATCCGCCATTGGGTTTGATGCATCACGTGGTGATCAAGTTGAAGTGGTTAACATAGCTTTCACCCCCGTGTCGGCCTTGCCTGTTGAAACTGATACTAATCTTACTCAAGCACCACAGATCAATGAAGAAAATTTTCTACGGTACACAGAAATTGGCGTCCTATTATTAATTGCTGGAGCGTTAGTTTTCTTTGTATTACGACCAATATTGACCTCAACCCATCATCAGAACAATAGAACCACAGCTCTTATCAATCATGCAGGTGCAATTTCTGAGGGGCAACTTCAACCCTTGGCTGATAACGATACAAATATTACTGTGTCTGATCATGCATCCCCCAATATGATTGAACAGAAAATAAAAATTTCACAAATAGAAGGTCAGGTAAAAGCTTCTTCCATAAAACAAATTCAGGAAATCGTTAAAGGGCATAAGGATGAATCTGCCCATATATTAAAACGTTGGATTAGGGAGGCAATATGAATCCCTCCCCTTTGAACCATATTGATCAATTAGGTGGCGCCGAGCGAGCGGCTGTTATTATGCTTGCTCTTGGTGAGGAGAACAGCAGACCTTTATGGGAATCACTGGACGATGATGAACTGCGAGAAATTACACTAGCAATTTCACGCCTAGGTTCTGTAACATCGGAAATGGTCGAAGCTCTGTTATTAGATTTCGTTGACAGTTTCTCTCAAACAGGACCAGTAACAGGATCGGTAGAAAGTGCACGCCGGTTGTTAGCAGGTGTACTGCCACAAGATAAACTCGATAGCATCCTTCAAGATATCAAAGGGCCTGCAGGACGCACTATGTGGGACAAATTGGGGAATGTAAATCCATTAACCCTTGCCCGATATCTTGCCAAAGAGCATCCACAAACTGTTGCTGTGATTTTATCGCGTATTCGCGCAGAGCATGCAGCTCAAGTCATAACGGCGATGCCACCCAATATGGCTGACGAAACCATCAACAGAATGCTATCGCTTGGCCCAGTGCAAAAAGATGTCTTAGAAGAGATAGAAAACACACTGCGTACAGAGTTCATCAATGCGCTTAGCCAAGCGCCAGAACAAGATACTTATGAAACAATGGCAGAGATATTCAATAATTTTGACCGCCAGACCGAACGTAACTTCATGCAAAATCTGGAACTTAAGAATCCAAGCGCAGCTGAACAAATAAAATCTCTAATGTTCATCTTCGAAAACCTAATCCACATTGATGGTCATGATATTCAAATCTTGCTACGTCACGTAGATAAGTCAGTTCTTGCTGTAGCCCTTAAAGGCGCAAGCGAAGATATAAAAACGCTATTCTTTGCCAATATGTCTGAACGAGCAGCAAAAATTCTCCAGGACGATATTGAAATTATGCGTCCTCTACGAGCTAGTGAAGTCGATAACGCACAACAAAAAATCGTCGACATTGCCAAGAAATTGGGCGACGATGGCGAGATATATCTCACAGCTCGTAATGAAGGTGAGGTAATATACTGATGGCTACTAT
>CAZGVP010000527.1:0-2144 GCA_964529135.1 uncultured Caulobacterales bacterium
AAATTTTTGGGGGTTATGCCCGTTATCTAGCTGGATATTTAGAACAACTTATAAAAGGTGGTCTTGAGGGGCGTTTGGATGATGGGTCTTTTTCTGTCAGCTTTGCTTCAATATTGCCAAATATGAGTGTTTTGGAAAATTACAAACCACTTCTTCAAAAATCATGGGCGGATGGGCTTTGGGGTGATCTGGATATGAGGTTTTATTCTTTAATTGATCGTTCCTCCGACCTGAAGGATGAAGTTGACCGTTCGGTGGTTGATATGGATCATGTTCATCGTGCTTATAAATCAATTTTCAATGACAGGTCGGCGGTGCAGGAAAATATGTATTTAGATAGTATGACCCGATTTGACTTTAAGTGCCTGCTTCCTGCTTTGTTGCAAGTTGAAGACCGTATGGGCATGGCCCATGGTCTCGAGTCTCGTGTGCCGCTGCTAGATCATCCCTTAGTAGAATATGTCGCAACGCTTCCACCACAGGTTAAATATGCTGATGGTCGCCTTAAAGAACTACTGCGAGCATCCTACAAAAAAGAACTGCCTAAGGAATTGGTAGAACGGAAAGACAAAATGGGTTTTCCGGTGCCTCTAAAAGAATGGTATAGCGGCGAACTTCGCGACTATATTAACGATACCTTCACGTCACGTGCGGCCATGGAACGGCCTTTTATGGATAGTGAAAAAGTTCTACAAAATTTCAATAATGATAGCCAATTTTCCCGTAAAACCTGGGGGTTATTAAGCCTTGAGCTTTGGCATCAAAACTTTTACGACCGCTCCGAAGAGTACAGAAAATTGTTAAAATAATTCACTAATTACGTGAAGGTTTGGATAGTATTATGAAAGCATTTATAACCGGCGGTTGCGGCCAAGTAGGCTCTCATGTGGCTGAAATGCTCCTCGCGCGCGGCGACGAAGTTATGGCAATTGATAATCTGGCTACTGGCCGTCCCGAACACTTACCGGCGGGGCAAAAGGGCTTAACGCTGGTTGAGGGCTCAATTGCTGATAAGGCCTTAATTGATCAATTGATCGGAGATTTTAAGCCTGACGTTCTTGTGCACACAGCAGCTTCTTATAGTGATCCCGATAATTGGTATGAAGATACAATGACCAATACGGTGGGCGGAGCCAATCTCGTAAGGGCGGCAAAAGACAATGATGTTGGCCGATTTATTTATTTTCAAACGGCTTTGTGCTATGGGGTTAAACCAACCGAACAGCCGATTACTCTTAAGCACCCTAAAAATCCGGCTAACTCTTCTTATGCCATTTCAAAAACAGCAGCAGAGGATTATTTGGAATATTCAGGAATTGACTATGTTTCTTTTCGTTTAGCTAACGTCATCGGCCCGCGCAATGTCGCTGGGCCGCTACCAATATTTTATGGTCGTCTGAAGGCGGGGAAAAAATGTTTTGTAACCCCGGCGCGCCGTGACTTTGTTTACGTGGGCGATTTAGCCCGAAATGTAGTTAAGGCGGCTGATGGTACTGGGCACGGAGCCTATCATTTTTCATCGGGAACAGATATCCCAATTATCGAGCTTTATGATGCTGTTGTTAAGGCCCTAGGTATAAATGATTATCCAGAACCGGATAGGCTACCATTAGGTGATGATGACGCTGCGTCCATCCTTCTAGACCCAAGCCGAACCTATGCAGATTTTGGTGAGATTGAATTTACTCCCTTAGAAGATTTTGTGCGGCTGGCCGTGGATTATTATCAAGAGCATGGCACTTTAGGCGAATACACTCACTTAAAGCTTGAAGGCGGGAACAAGGCTTAGGAGTTTTGTTGAGGTCTTACGGTTTTAGCTAAGCCATTCCGAAAGTGTTTGGCTAAACGTCGGAATCGCCAAAAATCATCAATACTTTCTAGGATGTTCGGCTCTTAGCTTGCCGTGGCGCTCCATTGGTCTGGGCTGTCTTTGAAGGTTGATATCGAAATATTGAAGCGATCAGATTTGTGATCTGAGTGTGCTCGTTTTTGCTCAGATGTATATATGTTTTGCAAGATACACCCTTACTAGTTTACTATTAGGTTAAATTAATATTCGGCGGCAAATTGAGTCTTTTAGAGGCTTCGGCCAAAAGATTAGGCGCAAAAAAAGCCAATATAATCTTATAAAATAAAAGGAATAA
>CAZGVP010000528.1:0-2138 GCA_964529135.1 uncultured Caulobacterales bacterium
CTTCAGCCTCTTCCATCGGCAATACAGCCGGTAATTCCCGGGTAATCTCACGAGCTGAGCGCAGCCCTGGATCGCGAGCCGACGCCACCGCCGCCGTAATATCGGCTCCCTCATCCAGGAACCCCAAACGAAACGAAGAGGGCAAATCTTGTGCTTGTGATGTTGTCAATATATAGGGTGTAAAACCCGCTTCTTCATCGCTTCCAACTGTAAGTGCGTCAGTGGTAAGGACCAATACCCCATTACCAAGTTGATGCGCCCCAAACCGGGGTTGAAACCGCACTAACCCGCCACTTTCAATCATATCAAATTGGAATATATCTGCTAACGGATCAATCATTTCACGCGGCGAAAGAGGTCGATCAACGATATAACCAGTGATAACCCCCGTCATCAGGCTCGTATCTACTGCAGTAAATGCGACCTCATTAACCAATGCCGTCAACAACAAATCCAATGGCGCACGTCCAAGACGCCCGTTTAACCAATGCCCTATTGTCCAGTTAGCTGTATCGCCCCACACATCACTGCGCGCGGGAAAAGCTGGAAAAGGCCGCGCATCCCATGCATAAACATACGCACGCGTTGTGTCGACCATAGGCCCGTTGTAAAGAGGGGACACAGGATTGTTTGCCCCATCTCGCCAAAATTTTCCATGAGCCTCAAGGAGACGGCGTTGCGCCAGATCATCTCGCGTTCCATTTGAAAAATAGGGTGCAGCTGATTCAACGCTTTTAGGATCAACGAAAACATTTGGTTGTGCCGCACCATTATCAATCGCAGGGCAGCCAATCTCGGTAAATCTGAATGGTTTGGATTGCGGTACCCACGATGTTGACTCCTGCGCACGCAAACCATCTGCACGCTCATGATGGTGGTTTGACCACCAGTTCCACAAATCCTTATACCGATAAATCCATTCTTCACCATGAATTTCATCTATAATTGGTGTTCTAATCTGGTTTTGGCGATCTTCTTCATTTTCATAGAACCAGTCATACCCTTCCCCACTATTGATATTACCCATCAGATAGCCAAGAGAATAAGGTCCATTATCTGGTTCCATTTGCGCATCAAGATGAGAAAATCCCGGACGCCAATCCGACAAGGGCATATAATAATCAATTCCGATAAAATCGATAGCATCATCAGCCCACAACGGGTCGAGATGAAAAAACCGATCTCCTGGATTATCTGCTGGTTGGTGACCAAAATATTCACTCCAGTCCGCCCCATATGAAATAGAAACAGTTGATCCCAGAATACTTCGCACATCACCTGCTAATGCTTGCAATTGGTGAACCGCCGGGTATGCGCCACTATCGTCACGAATAGTGGTTAGGCCTCGCATTTCAGAGCCAATCAAAAATGCCTCAACAGTGCCCGGATTTTGTTGATTGGCGATTTTACACAAATATGCATTGTGCAAGATCATCCGCCTAAAAGAGCGCTCATCTGGTCCATTATAAGAAATAGCCTTATCGACAATCGAAAAATTTTCCGGTTTTGCCACGCCAAAAAATGACGCTACAGAAATGGTTGAAAGCGAAGTGGTATCCTCCGATCCCGCACCAATGCGTCCGCGCCAGGGGAATGCGCTCTGTATACCGCTACCATCTGGATCAGGAAGGTTATTATCCGGTGGTATATCCATCAGGATAAACGGGTGAAACATTGTCTTTAAACCGCGAGACCCAAGATCGGCCAACGCCTCCAGCACGGAGATATCTGATGGAGTTCCCCCATAAGAAGGTTCACCATCTTGTTGGGATATCAGATAAGCGTCCTCGCGATTTTCCCCTCCTACGGACCACTCGAAGGGTAGTGTATCCTTTTCTTGCGTTTCAACACCGGGGCGCAACAAACATTGCCCTACTCGTAAATCATCGCCAAACCAGGCAACAATGAGTGATACATAACCGATATTGGGTGCCGCGCCTTGCAATGCATCCAATGACGCAGTGAAATCACTACCGCCATTGTTATGGTGTACATTTTCACTGGCATGAACCCCTTCCCCCAAGGTGCGCGTTACGGCCGTCGTTCCATAAACAAATTCACCAGACGATGGAATGATAGATACTGTCTAGCCCCCTTGTTATGTACCAAATTCTGATAGAGTTTCTGGCACAGGTGGT
>CAZGVP010000529.1:0-2134 GCA_964529135.1 uncultured Caulobacterales bacterium
TTCCTCATGAGGCGACACCCAATAATTCGCCTCTTTGGTCGCTCAAAAGCGACTTCAGCTTAGCTCGCGACCGCAATAATAGCGATTCGTAAGCCTTGATATTTAGTTCCATTATCTCAGCAGCTTCAAGGTTGCTCATTCCATCTAGATAACTAAGCGTCACCGAAAGCCGCTGTCGGTCTGATAACTCATCAAGCGCGTTCATTAAAAGCCGGTTACGGTCTTGCACGCTTAATTCCTCATCCGCAGCTGTCCGGCCATCAGGTGCGTCAAACCCGTCAGGCAACGCCACCGGTTTTTTTTTGCGTTTCTCGTCAACACACCGGTTTGCAACGATCCTGTAAAACCAGGTTGTGAACTTTGCTTTTTTTGCGTCAAACGCCTCGGCTCTGGTCCACAGTTTCAAAAAAGCGTCCTGGACAATATCTTCTGCGAGCGCCATATCGCCGAGCATCCGGTATGCCAGCGCCCGAAACTTAAGGCCGTGACGGTGCACCAAAAGACCATAGGCCTTTTGATCCCCCAAGGTTACCCGGGACATAAGTTCTTCATCTGCGATATGAAAGTTTGCTTCCATTAACACCGATCACAGGCACCCAATCATTGTCGACACAAACTGATACGACCGCGCACCATAATCCCTTCGAAATAATATTTAACGACCGACATAAGCGGCCACTTCTTCAAAAATCATCATGTGACGCCTCGCCACCTCAAACCGGTCATCACCGTATCCACCGCCCATCACCGTCACCAATGGACAGTTTTTTCCCCGCACAATATTTACAACTCTTCGCTCGCGCTCCCTAAGCCCCGCATCAGTTAATGACAATAAGCCAAGCTTGTCATCAATATGCGGGTCAACACCTGCGTTATAAAAGGCGATATCAGGCTTATGTTGGTTCATAAGGCTTGAAAGCGTCTCCGTCAGCATCTTCAGATATTCTGCGTCGTCCGCCCCTTTCGCGAGACCAATATCGAGGTCGCTCATCTTTTTTCGGAATGGGAAATTTTTTTCGCAGTGCATGGAAAAGGTAAAAACATCCGGGTCACTTTCAAAAATCGCTGCGGTCCCATCGCCCTGATGTACATCAAGATCAATGATTAGAACTTTCCGGGCGATACTTTCAGCTTTGAGGAATTGCACTGCTTCAGCAACATCATTGAACACACAAAAGCCAGAGCCAAAATCTCGGTGGGCATGATGACTGCCGCCAGCCGAATTACAAGCGATGCCATGCTCTAACGCAAGTTTGGCCGCTAAAATCGTGCCGCCAGAGCCAAGGCTTGGACGGATATGCAGCTGCTCATTTCGCGCCAGGCCTATCCGCCGGATCTCGTCATCGTGCAGGGACAAATCAAATACCCGGTCGACATAGTCAGCTGCGTGCGCAAGCTTTAAAATATCTTGCGACGCAGGTTCCGGCTCATGAAGCGAGAAAGCCGCCATAAGGCTTGACAATTGTATTTGATCAATGAGGGCCGCATATTTGCTTTCGGTGTGCGATTGGTTTCGCGAAAGCGAGACCCTGTAACCATCATGATGTATCAGAGGAACCAAAGCCCAACCTCCTTAAACCCTTGTTTCCCTTATACGGTTTTCAGATTAAGCTGGTACAAATATTTTAAAAGGCCAACTCCATTTCGAACCAAGCCACAGATAGTAAGCAGACTGTTTCTAGCCCATCAAACCCGCACCGGCAGGTTTGGTCGATAGCAGGTCCAGCGATTATTGCAAACTCGTCGACACCGCTTGTGGGGCTCGTGGACACATGGGCGATTGGTCATTTACCCGACCCGCGCTTTCTCGCCGCCATTGCCGTTGGGTCAACCATTTTCACCTTTATTTATTGGGGTTTCGGTTTCCTGCGCATGGGGACAACCGGCCATGTTGCACAGGCACATGGCCGCAAGGACTTGGGAGAGGTTGCTGCCCTTATTTTTCGCTCCAGCCTGATAGCGCTTTTGATTGCGGGCTTTTTGCTGGCTTTGCAAACCTTCATACTAAAAATCGGCATCCTTACCCTTTCACCGCCCGAAGGTGTCAAAGCGCCGCTCGCTGGCTATTTCGATATTCGCATCTGGTCAGCACCGGCAAGTCTGCTTCTTTTCACGCTTAATGGATACCTTATTG
>CAZGVP010000530.1:0-2129 GCA_964529135.1 uncultured Caulobacterales bacterium
GCTAAAACATAAAAGCCAAGATTGAATTCCGGAATGATTTCCATCGAACCATTAAACCCCCACATGTCGCCTCCATGCCCAATCGTGCGGATTGGTATGGCATCAGAGCCGCGACCAACGCTGAGCGATTCCCAAAGGCCATGTGTCATGCCTGCAAAGTCTGGATGCGGACGATAGTGAGGCGATAGAACGGCGCGCGCTGTTTCTTCGCTAAACAGCCTGCCATATTCATTCCTGCCTCCACCTGTTAGAGCCTCGAGCAACCGTCCCATATCCGCAGCAGTTGAATCGATCGATGAGGCTGGTGTTGTTAAGTAAATCTCATAAGGTCGGGTTATGAACTCACCGTCAATATAGCCATGACCCTTTGCGAGATTGGGATAGTTTTCGGGCCTTACTTCAACGGCAGTGCGCGTCATACCGATTTCGTCGAACATCTCTTGTTTCATCATGTCTGCATAGGAAAGGTCAGTGACTTTTTCCATTATGGCCCCGGCAAGCGTTGGCCCATAGGTATCATACCGGAAATATTCACCGGGTAAGTTGATCCTGCGAAGGTTTGGGTTTGCGGTAAGAAAGTTGCTAAGGCTCGGCCGCGCCGCCTGCCGTTCCGCAAGTGCGAGTTCAAAACCACCAATTTGTCTGCCATAGCCAGGTTGATCAAAACCTGACGTGTGTGTGAGTAAATGATCGAAGGTAATCGGAGCGGAGAAATTTTGCGAGTTTGGAATGCCGGAAAATAAGCGTACTACGCTATCCGTCCGGTTCAAACGACCGTCATCAATCATGCGGGCTAGGGTCAACAAAGTGAGTGCTTTTGACGTTGATCCAATCCGAAAAATCGTCTTGTCAGGGTCGACTATCTGACCCGTTTCGACATTCTCTAAACCATAGCCTTTTTTATAAATGGTTCGACCATCTTTAACGATGGCAAGCGCGACACCAGGGATACGATTGTCGCGCATTTCAAGTGTAACCGCATCATTAACGGCCGAAAATATACGATTTTCAATATCTGTAACGTCACTATGTCTCCACTCAATCGACCTCGCCGAGGCCGTGTCTAGTTCGTCAGGCTGGCAAGCGATCAGGAATAGTCCGAGCACAAACATAATAAAAAGACCTGAAGCAATGCGTTTAGATAGCATTTATTTTCCCCTGTACTGCTATGGTATCATGTTATCGCTTGCTTCGCGGGACAGAACAGCGCTCATCGTTGGACGGCACCAATTAATCGGTAAGCGGAGCTGCGAAAACGCGACAAATATGCTAGCGCTAGCGTATGTTTAATGGTTGGCATCTACTTGGTATTCTTGTTCTGCTCGCTTCATACATTGATGAAGCGGTAGCAGATGACTTTGTTCAATTTGATGAAGGCCAAGTGCTCGTTTGCCCGACACAAGAGATTAATGACTTTCCGCCAGACCCAAAATCGGCAAATTGCAAACTAACCCCCGAGTTGCAGATAGACCCACATGAAAAGACTGTCTGGCTGTTTGGGTCAATAACGCCTTCACAAGCTCTACTACAATCCGATAAACCAGTGGGATTGTTTGTATCAGCAAAAGCTGCAAGTAAGATCTTCCTGAATGGTGAGTTTTTGGCAAGCAATGGACGCCCCAGTTTAGATTTAGCAACAGAAACGCCAGGACAGATCGATGTTGTGTTTTTTGTTAAGCGTGATCAATTAAAACCGGGTCCAAACGAAATTGCCATACTGATGTCGGGTCGTCAAAGCTGGATAAAATCGACCCGTCCGGTCTTGACGCTTGGTTTTTTTATCTATTTGGAACCTCCTCATCATGAGCGGGACTATGCCTGGCTAAGCTTGTTGACCTTCGGGGCTTTTATTGTATTTGGCCTATATGCTGCGGTGCTCGCATGGTTCCGTGTGTCACGCATTGAGCCCATCACGCTCGCGGTCGCATCATTTATGGCAGCAGGGCAAGTGATTGCGGAAACGCTGCGGAGTTTATGGAGCTATCCATACCCCATTCACGATCTGCGATTGTTTTTCATCATCTTATTCGGCGCTGGAGTGGGGTTTGCGCTTCTTGCGCACACGCTGCGGCGCTTTGAAATAGTGCATTGGAAAGCCATCTTATCTGTCGCTTTTGTGGTGACAGGTC
>CAZGVP010000531.1:0-2127 GCA_964529135.1 uncultured Caulobacterales bacterium
CCTATGAAACCAAAATCACTAAAATGAAACTGGTGCCATTTTAAGGTCAAGGACAAGCTTTTGTGTCTGTTGTGGAACTTCTAAGGGGGAGTAAGGGCTTGGAAATTAGCAATAGTCCGTCTGTCGAAATTGAAATCATTTAAACTTTTTGACGATGGATAATTCAATTTGCAATAGTTTCTGTAATTAACATTATACACGATATGAAACGAGATCAATTTCACGCCCACTTCAGGTCCTCAGGTACTGTCGTTCTGCCGGTCATCCACGTATTAGATACGGAGCAAACACTTACGAACATTCGCACACTTTTTACGGAAGGTGCGCATGGGTGTTTCCTGATTAATCATGACTTTTCCATCGAGCCATTTTTGCCGATCATCAGAGCGGCCAGACAGGCTTTCCCATCTCTTTGGTTGGGCGTGAACTTTCTTGGTCTTTATGCCCATGAGGCTTTCAGCGAGCTTGCCCGTTTAGACAAAGACAATGTATCAATTGACGGGTATTGGGCGGACGATGCTCGCATAAACGAAACGGGCTTAGATCAATCGGAAGCAGAGGTCATTGCAATCGCGCGCCAGGCATCCGGTTGGCGTGGTCTCTATTTTGGAGGTACAGCCTTCAAGTATCAGCGCAGCGTTGCCCCGGAAGATTATAGCTCGGCTGCAAGAGCAGCGACCGCATTCATGGATGTTGTCACCACCACTGGCCCCGGCACCGGGGAAGCTGCTGACCCTGCTAAAATAGATGCGTTCCGAAAAGGCGCCGGCGATCATGCAATCGCCGTTGCATCGGGCATCACGCCGGAAAACGCTGCGACATTTTCCAGTGCTGACTGCTTTATCGTCGCGACCGGGATTAACTATGATGGCGATTTTTATAACATTGATCCTGATCGGCTTAGGGATTTGCTTTCAATAACCCGGAGCTCGAAAGGATAAAGGAGAGTTTTGGTGAGACCGAAACTATATTCAAGGTGATCAGATGAGCGAGCGGAAAGGTGGTTGGATGTCAGGAATACGCTGCATTAAATCAGCGGGATAAGGTTTCTTCATCGCCAGACTTCTATCTCCTCCGCCTAGCCATTCTGTGACTTGTTCAGGGTGCGTAATAATAACTGGCATGGAGTCCTGATAAAACTGTGCAAGCAGTGCGTTTGGTTCTGTTGCAAGAAAAGTAAACAGCTCAATGTCGCCAAGAACACGTCTTCGCTTTTGGGTGCCATCTAGGGCTTTTTGGTGCCGTCTAAAAAACAACTTCTGCAGAAGCCATAAAAGTAGACTTCTATGGACATCAGTTCCAATGACTCTGCGCCTATGGCCAAACCAAGGTCGCCAAATCCCTGGAAAAAATCCTATTTTTTGATCCTTCAAACCAAACCAGATGGGCTCCTGCTTCTCTTCATCCCATTTAGCAAACCGCGTAAATGGCACTAAGCATCGGTATTGCCTTTCCACGACGAAGGGAGCATTCCTGCCGTGCCACCAGCTGTTCTCCAAGTCATGAATGCTCTCAATATATTTGCCAGAGAAGCCCGGATGCGGAAAGCCCCAGCGCAACTGGAGCAGTTCAACAGCTTCTCCAGCATTGCGCAGAACATAGCCATCATAGTCCAGCTTTACATCTGCAGGGATAAGGGCCGGCGCAGCACCGCGAAACGCGAACTGCAACCCCATCTGCTCGACAAGCCTACGGACATCATAACGGCTCGCAGATAGCTGATAATGCACACACATTAGGAAAGGTCACCGCATATGAAGTGATCCAATGACAGGCAATCGGTGAACGCTTTCACGAGAGTTCCACCAGCTTAGCGATGGCTGTCAAACCGCCGAATATAATTAAAAAGAGAGGTATAAGAACGAGTGTCTCCGCATGTTTTATGAACCATGCTTTCGTACGCTCTGCAAAAAACCTTGCTTTGGTGTCACCCCCTCGAATTAATTGAAATACATATGCCCCCGCTGCGAATGGGCGATAGTCGACGCGTTGCTCATGCGTTACGTGCTTCATATGCTTAGAGGGTAAAAATGGTAAGCACGCTGTTTCGTCGAGTGTAAGCAGATACCAGTGGTGACCTACCCACTGCACTCTAAACTGAACAGGCCGCAGCGCTGGATCATTGAT
>CAZGVP010000532.1:0-2092 GCA_964529135.1 uncultured Caulobacterales bacterium
CGATCGAAAAGGTTTGGAAATCGAACAGCATTTGACATCGTCATGTTGCTTGCTCCGATACATTGGCCCAAGGGCCTCTAATGGCCAATGTCTTCGCGGGACTATACAGGTTAACAAATAGAACTGATCCATCCGGCGAGAAGCAGGCACCTGCGGGCTCGGTTTGTACTCGGATACGAGCGAAGTCGTATAGTGAGCCATCTGTCGTCACACAGCGTATATGGTTTTCCGTCGTGTCAGTATATTGATCCTCACAGACATATAAATGACCGTTCGGTGCAACAGTCAGATTGTCGCCAAAGTTAAACAGAGACGGGTCAGATGACTCGAGAAAAAGCTGAAGTTTTCCATTGCTGTGTTCAGCTTCATCATCTAATTCGGGTTTGTAGCGCATAATCTGGCCAAGCTTGGCTGCGCCACCAGAGGTGCAACAAAAATACAGCTCATTGTCGCCCCAATGAATTCCTTCGCCGCGCGCGAACAATACGGCACCTTCCGCGTGCCCCCTCAACCGCAAATCGTCCTTGGGGCTATCTGTGTCAACAAGATCAACCCATCTTGCTTCATGCCAATCGCCGACATTCCAAGAGACGTCATCCCAATTTCGACTATCCGCTACCTTTGAGGCGTCAGCAAACGCAAGTGCTTGCAATTTTCCACCGTCAACAAGTTTGCCCGGTGTTTTAGGGAGGAAGCGGTAAAACAGACTATCGTTGCGGTCCTCGGTTAAATAAACCGCACCGGTACGAGGATCTATAGCCGCGGCTTCATGATTAAACCGGCCTAAGCCTTTAAGTGGTACTGGGTCGACAAGACCATCAGCAAGTGCCGGAACTTCGAAGACCCAACCATGGTCACGAGAGACGCCATCACCAGCGCGTGTTACATCCTCTTCACAAGTCAGCCAGCTTCCCCACGGCGTTACGCCGCCGGCGCAATTTCGAATGGTGCCAGCGAGGCTCAAATACTGTTTTTCAAGCTTTCTTTTTTCAAGGTCATAGATAAGGGTGCTGGTCCCACCGGGTAGGGCAGCGCCCGCATCAACATAGTCATAGGCGCCTTGTATTGGAGCGTTGATGTCGACTGCTGGCCCCTTTTTTACATGTCGAGCTGCAAGTTCATGATTACGGACAAGGGCAACCTTGGTGTCTGAAATGGGAATGCAACCCATACCATCAGCTGCGTCTGGCACGCGAAAACCATCGCTCATCTGCTGATCAAATTCTGAGACTATCTCGTAACTGAAGCCTTCAGGTAAGTCTAATAGTCCATTTGGATCAGATATAAGGTTGCCGTAACCTTCGACGGTCTTCGTCAGTTTGGATGCCGTACTGTTATGGCAAGCCGCCAAGCCTGTGAAGGCAAAGGTACTTGCCAACATCGAGAAATGTCGCCGATTAATTTCCATTATGCACTTTCTTCCTTGGGCGCTTTCTCTGTACAGGAGTAACACAATCCAAGAAACTCCAAATGTTTAGCTTGTACAGAAAACTTTGTCTTTTTTGCATTCAACCTTAACGCATTCAAGGTGTCGCTAGCCTTTATTGCGTCAACATTTTGGCAACTGCTGCAGACTAGAAATACCCTTTCATCATCTTCCTCTTCAAGGACATCCGACAAGGTAACATATGTTCGAGTTGATGTGATATGACGAACCAACCCCTTTTTCATAAGGCCGTTTAATGCTCGGTAAACAGTTGGTATGGCATTAACGCCCTCAGGTCTCAAAAGATCCAATAACTCATAGGCACCGGCTGCGCGGTTAAGATCGTCAAGAACATAATGTACTTTCTTCTCATTACCGGTAAGTTTTGGCAAAGAGCTGTCATTCGGAAATGTTCTTGGATTTTCGTAGGAAGCGTGGCTAGTTTCTGATGTTTGTAACATAGTATTTTCCTCTATCGCTCCTTTGCGACGAAGCAATTGCCAATGACTTTAAGAAATCAACTCGCAAAAACTGAAGGGTGCAGTGGAGCATTTATCAATATCAAAAAGCAGACATCAAACCCCTACTTATCTGACGGAAATTCTCAGTTTAAGCCTGCTTGCTCTGGTATGTGAAAATGTGAGTTTTAGAGGATAGGGGGGCCAC
>CAZGVP010000533.1:0-2087 GCA_964529135.1 uncultured Caulobacterales bacterium
CGATGTTATTGCCCTTGGCATGTTCGCGACCAAAGGCTGTATATCCACGTTGACCACCCTGGCCGCTGTCGTGACGTAGTTTCTCATGTGTTGGCAATGAAAATAGATCTGCGGCGAGATCATATGCGCGCGTTAGGGTACGTGTATTAACGTTATGATCCTTGAGGATAATGAACCCATAATATTTTAACCCTTCATAAAGGTTCTCAATAAAATGTTGCTTTTTTTGTGAACTGCCGCTGATGAAATCAGCGAGGCTCAATTCGGGTACGGAATTCAGGGTCTCTGGCATTCTATTTCCTTGTCGGGCTGGTCAGCCTTTGCCTTTTCTTTAACCATATCCTGTCAGGTTGGAGAAAGTCTACTTTTGAAGGTAGTTTATAAAGGCCCGATATGGGATTGAAATTATCACTGAAACCCGGAGAGCGTCTGGCAATTAACGGTGCTGTGATTACCAATGGTGATCGAAGAGCAGCTTTTGTCGTTGAAAACCAGTCACGCATTCTGCGCGAGAGCGATATAATGCAGCCTGAAGAGGCATCAACGCCAGCAAGCCGTATCTATTTGCCTGTGATGATGATGTATCTTGATCCGATTTGCCGAGAAGAATGCCATGGCGAATTTGCAAAACGCCTGACGGATTTTTTGGAAGTTGTTGAGAATCAGGTGTGCCATCAAAAATGTCTAACAATTGCTGCACATGTTGCCAATGAAGAGTATTATAAGGCGCTGACTGAGTGCCGTTTCTTAATGAACTATGAACGGGACCTTCTTTCGTATGTCGCTTGACCAATATCAAAAAACCCAGAGCGCAGTCGCTAGTCCGCGTGATACAGAATATCGAGCATTTTCGACAATTACGGCGGCACTAATTTCAGCTGCGCAAGTCGGCCGTGATGATCTCAAGCAGTTTATGGCTGCAATACATGAGAACCGCCGCTTGTGGGGTGCTCTAGCAAATGATTGTGCTAGTGATAGGAACCTTCTCCCTGATGAAACGCGTGCAATAATTATTAATCTTAGCCGCTGGGTAAACAGCTATTCCAGTGATGTGATGCGTAAAGGCGAGAGCCCAGAACCGCTGATTGAGATAAATCGGATCATGATGGATGGTCTTGCCGGTCGAACAACATCCACTACCTGATATTCTCAGACCATCTTCTCCAAGCCCTATTGAAACATTGCATCCTGGTAGCCCCAGTGTGCTTGCTGAATTTGGCTACACAGGTCACAATGGCATTTGGTAAAATCGTTTGATAACGGCTAGCTTAATGGAGACCATTGTGACCAGACAGATCATAACAATAAAACCCCTCTTTTCTATACTCATCGGGATGGCGTCTGTATTTGTTGCGACGCAGGCTAGTGCTCAAAGTGAGCCATTCAGGCTTGATGGTGGTGATGATGTCAGCCCACCACCATTGACTATCCTTATTCATGGAGGGGCTGGAGCTTTAGAGCCCGGACGGTATACGAGGGCGCAGGAAGCTGCATTTAAAGCCAAGCTTACTGAAGCGCTAGATCTTGGTTACACGTTGCTGGAAGACGGAGCTTCTGCAATGGATGCTGTGGAAGCTGCTATTATTGTGATGGAAAATGCCCCGCACTTTAATGCTGGTAAGGGCGCTGTGTTTACGAGTGACGGGACGAATGAGCTTGATGCTGCTATAATGGATGGGAAAACTCTCAATGCAGGTGCAGTTACCGGTGTGAAAAGAATTCAAAATCCAATACGTCTGGCAAGGACTGTGATGGAAAAATCCGATCACGTAATGTTTGCTGGATCGGGGGCTGAAGCATTTGCAAAACAACAAGGTTTTGAGACTGTAAAGGATAAATACTTTTTCACGGAAGAGCGGTGGCGTAGTTATAAGGACGCAAAAACTGCGAATAAAAAGGCAGCAAAGAACAAAAAAAATTCTGATTCAAAAAAATCGATGCTGCCTGTAGATTTTAAATATGGCACCGTTGGTGCGGTGGCACTTGATCAAAATGGTAATCTTGCGGCTGGTACTTCAACTGGTGGTATGACATTAAAACGCTGGGGGCGTGTGGGGGATGCACCGATTATTGGTGCTGGAACATAC
>CAZGVP010000534.1:0-2072 GCA_964529135.1 uncultured Caulobacterales bacterium
CTTATTATGGGCACCGTCGCAGGTTTGGTGCATTTCCATATTATCCGTATGGGTTTGGTTTTGGCCCAAGCTATTATGGTGATTCATTCCAGGAAAATACACAATATTCTGCAATTGCCTTTATCTCAATGCATAAGGGTGAGAAACCCTCTGATGAGCCTGCCGCATTCAATGCCGGTGAAGTTGTGCAAAATCTGCGACCACTAATTGTTGAGCAGCAAAATTGATATATGCTTTGATTTTGCGTGTTGATTATTAAACCTTTCTCACTCGGGATTGTTTGTCTTGTCGCCTAAGGACTGGCTCGTCATAGCCTTCATTCGTTTGTTTGCGATTAGAGCTAAATGATACTAAATCAAAAGATATTGCGAAACCGCGAGGGGTATGGCGGATAACTACACCATTACGTTGAGCTAACCTGATCGTGGTCCCTACTTCTGGCTTGCGCGCAGCGTCAACTGCAGCACCTGTTACGGATATATCGATCACTTTCACAAACAATGCCGATCCATCCGCAAGGCGGCAAATGCTCCTCTCATCTCTTTTTTTGTGACGTGGTGTTGCACGCCTTTCATCTATGGTATCCTGGTATCCACTATTGGTTTGAGTAAAGAGTTTTTCTGTTAATTTCTCCTGATGGGTTTTCGATAACATTAGAGAAAGTACAAATCCATCTGGCAGGTGACGGATAATGCGTCCCGGTAAGATATCGATATCCCGAACATAAATCACCGCAGTATCACCAATAAGCACTGTAGATTTACATTTCAAGGCAACGTCACCCGGAGAAATGTTGACGATATGTCCCTGATATACATCAATCGCATTGATGACGATCTCAGCCGGGCGGTTCAGCGCAATACGCCGAAATCGTCGTTTGTTTTTCTCACCCCGAAAAAAATCATCCATATATCCTGCCCTGAATATGTTCGTGTTATTTGTTACACTGCAGGGTTCAAACGAAACCTCTTCAAGCTCGATAAAATTTTATGAGTTCTGAATAAAATGGCTGTTTTTGACATTGTGAGTGAGTTTTTACATTCTCGTATTCAATTATAGTACAATAACCATACGGAGGAGAAATTCATGTCAAAAATCAAGCATAGAATGCTGTTGGCGCTGACCTGTTTTATACTGGTAATAGTATCTCAAAAGGCGACCATAGCAATGGTTCAGCCGGTAAAAGATGAAAAAGAAAACTCAATGGCGAATGAAAATAAAGATCCGTTCTTGTGGTTGGAAGATGTGCAAGGAGAAGCTGCGCTTGATTGGGCACGGGCACAAAATGCTCGCTCTCTAGACGAGCTGCAAGGCGACCCTCGGTTTGAGGGGTTTCATGATGCTGCATTGAAAATATATACTTCCACCGACCGTATTGCTGCTCCAGCAATAGTCGGGGATATGGTGCGTAATTTCTGGCAAGATGAAAGTCACGTACGCGGGATTTGGCGTGAGGCAACGTTGGTGAGCTATCTGAGTGGTGCCCCTGATTGGGCAATTATCCTTGATATTGATGCCTTGGCAGAAGAGGAAAGCGAAAACTGGGTCTGGGAAGGCAGTAATTGTCTGGCACCCAGTAATGATCGATGCATTGTTACGTTATCGCGCGGCGGGTCAGATGCTGCAGTTCGTAGAGAATTTGTCATTTCTGAACGTAAATTTGTTGAAGATGGTTTTTACCTGCCGGAAATGAAGGGGGCTATCGTTTGGCTTGATAAGGACAAGGTCCTGGTTGCCGGTGATATCGCTGACGATGGCTTGACATCATCCGGGTACCCACGGGTTGTGCGTATGTGGGAAAGAGGCCAGACTTTAGAGGAAGCCAAAATAGTTTTTGAGGGCGAGACCAGTGATGTTGGCGTGTGGCCGGCATCAATCCGTAGGAGCGGGAAGACATTCGCATATATTACCAAGTCTTTAACCTTTTTTGACAAACAATATTTTGAAGTTCAAAAAAATTCTGGCAAAGTTATGAAATTAGATTTGCCTGAAAAATCTGACCTTATTGGGTTTTTGAAAGGGAAAATCATTGTTTTGTTACAGGAGGATTGGACTTTAAGAATTCCTGTTCC
>CAZGVP010000535.1:0-2071 GCA_964529135.1 uncultured Caulobacterales bacterium
GGGTTCTTACCAAACAACACAAGTCCAGCAATCGTGCAACGAACACCTTCGACTGATTCAGTTAAGAAACTCAAACCTAGCAGTCTCGCTTCCCATTCTTCTTCAGTTTTGGGCACATTTGGATCTTGCAGAAAATCGCTTACGTAATTTTTCAGGCGAGCTTCGTCAAGGCAGCTAAAGTCGGTACGGGGCACAGGCATCACTTCAGCATGTAGCATCCCACCGAGCTCGAACAACCGCATTTGTTGTTCTCTTGTTGCTAACCTTGATGTAGTACCGACACGTATGTAAATTTCCTCTCTACCACCATGGCGAACAACGTACGGTTTCGAAATACCTTGCAAGAGGGAAATCACCGCTACCGTTTTGCCATCATCAAAGCTTACCTCCTCATAAAACGGTAAAATCATGGGGTGAACCTTTTCCCTCACCACATTCATCACCCATTCTTCAATATTATCCCTTTGAACACCGCTGATTACACCATTATCTTCAACGCCTAAAAGCACCTGCCCTCCCTGGAAATTTATGATCGCTACTACTTCTTTGGCTAATTGCTCGGGACGAATATCATCACGTTTAAACTCCACCCCAGAACTCTCACCATTGGCGATAATCTCTAGCAATTCAGTTTTAAGCATATTGATTCACCTTGGCCGTTGAGCGCTTAGTTAAAGCCGTATTTTTCGCGGCGTTGATTAAATGCGCTCTTACCACCTTCCAAAATATCGGCAGCAGACTTCTGAACCGCCGGAACATCAATGGCACCTTGAAGTTCTGGCAGGATTTTCCCTTTGTTGTCTTCGACACTTAAGACCCCAATCCATTCCGCGTCACCGAATACTGGAATATTCGCGTTGTGTGTTGCAAAAAGGAACTGACGACTGAGTTTCGCATTACGTAGTTCTGCAACAATTCGTTCGGCAATAAAAGCGTTATCAAGATTGTCTTCCGGCTGATCAAGAATCAGCGGATCTTGATTATCCATCAAGAGTAGATGCAGTACCGCCGTGCATTGTTGACCTGTTGATAAATCCTCAATAGAACGAAAAACAGGATCTTGTTCCTCATGAGTCACATTGAGTTCCATCGCCATCGTGTCAGGAATAACAAGTTCTTCAAGTGCCAGTATCGAACTTTCTGGCAAACGACACAGCGCTCTGACTACTGTCTTAGTAGTAGCAAAATTGTCTAATAGTTCGGCTTCTCCCTGCCTGATAGATGCTGCAAGGCTGGAAGGTGAAAAGTCTCCTTCCAGCACCCAATCAAGCCTCCTGGTACCGACCCCCTCTAAATTGAAAGCAGCAAGATAATCGACGAATTTCTGCCGACTACCTTCAGGTTGTAATCTCATACGTACTTTGTGATGCAACTTCCGATTTAGACGCTTCACCGATTTTTGCAATGCGCTAGCTCGTGCACTGGTTTGCTGATCTAGCTCTAACAGTAATTTTCTGCGCAGACTGTAGAGCTCGTCAATCTGAGCCTGCCGGCTTTGTAGTGCTGTTTGCATGGGCTGAACGTGCTCAATTTGTTTAAGCAAGGCTTGATACTCCGCACCAATTTCGCGGCCAGTCTTACCTTGGCTTGCTGGTATTTCTTTAAAGGTCTCTTCAAGCTGTTGTTCGTCAGAGCGAATTTCGTCAGCCAATTTTTCCTGAATTGGCAACAGTTTTTCTTTGGCCGAGTCAGTAATTGATTCTAAATCAGCTAGAGCTTTGGTTAATGACACTGAAAGTATTTCTATGGTTTTGCGTTGTTTTCTGAATAGATCGGAGTGAGGTAGCCCGTCCAAGCTAGCATCGCTCAGAAATACATTATCTGGCAAATTCTCCTTCAGCGATTTGACTGCCTCCTCTACACGAGCAGTCTCTTCCTCAATCCGGAGTCGCAGCTGTTTTTCTTTCTCTAATTTTGGTATGGCCTTTAATTTTTCATCTATTCCCAATGCCTGAAATTGCTTTGCTTGTTCTCTTAACTTTGGTAGCCGCTCAACTTCAGACTCAACACCAGCCTTTTTATCTAATGCCCGCTCTATCCCATCCCGATTTTCAGCAAGGCTCGCCAACAC
>CAZGVP010000536.1:0-2068 GCA_964529135.1 uncultured Caulobacterales bacterium
GTCATAGAAGCGTGCCTGCATATAGGTGAGGCCAGTTAGGTGAGGTCAGTGTGAGCATCAGAGATATGACCGGTGAAGCCTTCATTGTTGGATTCTGCTTCTGGCACCCCGGTGGGGCCGCCGCCGCCAGTGGTGTCCGCCTTTTCACCGTAGGGGGAATAAAGCTGGCGCCACAAGAAGAACCCGTTTGCGGTTGTTGCCCCCACGGGGGAACCTTGATGATTGCGATGGGTATAAGTCTCTGTGGTGGAACCACCTTGGGTCACCAATCGCACACTGGCCCCGGCCATGTTCACATAGTCGGTGTTCTCACCCGTTTGCGTTTACTTTATCGATGAGATTTTCTTTTCGCTTTTTCAACTCGTTTTATCTGCTTTTTGAGTAATGTTTTATATTCTCTGGCTTCGTCCTTATCATTCTTAACCAAAGGATGATCCGCCAATGTTTTTAAAGCTTCAGTTGCTCTAATATCAGATGAGTTGCTTAAAGGAAAAACAAATGCAAGACGATGGTCTCCAAGACGTGTATCATAGAACAACTCCAAGACTTTTTCAAAATCAGGATTCCGTGCGATATATGCTAATCCTGCACATAAAGAATCCAGTGTTCTTGGTATATCTCTTTTTGTTTCTACCAACTCAAGCAAAATTTTCACAATAGCGTCCCACTCTTTTCTCGCAGCTGGAGAATGTAACATCCCGGCTATGCCTTCACCTACATCATCATCATAGGGAAGGCGTAAATGTTTCAGGATAATCGGGATAGCTTGAGAATACGGCCCATTTGAACTCTTAAAATAATAAACACCTTTCAGATTTGGGAAACCGTTCTGCCTTAACTCCTTAACAATAATTTCTGTCTTTTTCTTAAATTCAATTTCGCGTTTTTCGAGTTCTGCATCAAGTCGTTTTTTTTCAGCCACAAAATCAGGATCGTAATATAATTCTTCCAAAACTTCCTCAACAGGTGTCCAGTGATCATCTTTACCCATAATATCGGTACCGATTTAATTTAGATTATTTTAGGATTTGTCCTCATGACCTGCGCCCCAACTTCCCTCCATTTATTTAGAGAGTCCGTCGGTTTATATATGGCCTTATGCGGCCCTCTTCCACTGCGACTTCCCGGCCACGCAAGACAGCACCATCGCCATCAATTATTTTCGCAAAACAAAAAACAACAGGTGCAGCCTGGACGCCAACCCCAAGCCGCAAATAAGCCGATATGACAATCATGAAACAAATGAAATTACGCAGCATTTTCTTCTCTGATAGCAAACCCGGCAATAATATCATAGGCCATCACACGATGTTTCCAATATCAATAGCCACCGCGCGAAGAGTAACGAATGCATATCTTCTAACACAAGAGCAGCTACTCAGGCTCATAAGCTTGCCCTATTTGGAAAAATCTGAAACGATTAGAAAACAAACTCGTCGAGGAAGGGCTCTCTCATGAAGATCAGAAATTTATTAAAATCCAGCATTGCTGGGCTGGCTGTCGCTGTCACGCCCATCGCAAACGCTGCAGACATCACTATTGTCCATGCTGGCCGTTTATTGGCAGATGCCTCTGGTACAGTCACCAAGCAACAATCAGTTATCATCAAGGATGGCAAAATTGCCGCAATTGTGCCCGGCTATGTAACAGGAGCAGCAGCGGGTGCAACACCAGAAGATACGGTCACCACGCATGATTTAAAAAATATGTTTGTTCTGCCCGGCCTGATAGATGCCCATGTACACATCACCAGTGAGAATAATCCGAAAGGACGATTGCAGACTGTTGAGATGTCTGAAGGAGACAGGGCCATCGCTGGAGCCGGATTTGCCAAAAAGACACTCATGGCCGGCTTTACGACGGTACGCGACGTTGGTGCTGGTAGCTCTGATGCGGTCTTTGCATTGCGCGACGGCATCTCACGAGGCGACGTTGTGGGGCCACGCGTTTATTCTTCGGGCGCAACAATCTCAGTTACAGGCGGCCACGGCGATGGCACACAAGGATACCGAGATGATGTTGCTGAACTGCTCCACTCTTCTGGCGTATGTGACGGTGTTGGTGATTG
>CAZGVP010000537.1:0-2057 GCA_964529135.1 uncultured Caulobacterales bacterium
AACAGGCACCAGTTTGCCGTCATGTTTTTTTATTTTTCCCGTTTCACCGTCAAGAACCAGCTGCAAATACCCAAGGTATGTCGCCTGACCATATGTCTGCATAATGATTGTACCGGTTTCGGGATGTATAACTGGTTCCTCCGTTCCTGCGTCAGCATGCCCTGTTAGCATGACATCAACGCCTGTCACAGCGCCTGCGAGCGCGAGATCTGCATTTATGTCGCGTGCTAAACGCGGATCTATCTCTGCGTCTGTTTGCATTGGCGCTGTCCGGCCTTGGTGCGTCAAAAGTACGATCAAATCCACCTCATCTTTAATCTCGTCAACGGAGCGCTGAACGATTTCTGCGGGCGGTAGGACATCAAGGGGTGCAATATAAGATGGGATGATTGCTGTGGCAGCGTCTTGTCCCATGATACCGATGACGCCAATTCGAACACCGTTTTTTTCAATGATGGCATGTGCCTGCGCAAACGGATTTTTCGTTCCTTTATAGAAAAGGTTGGCACCCAGCACCGGGAAAGGGGCCCGGTTCTTCTCCCATGCAAAAATCTCGGTTCCATATTCAAATTCATGGTTGCCGATGCCCATGGCGTCATAGCCCATCGTGATCATCAACTCGAACGCAAGCGCGCCTTTGGTGCGTTTGGCTAAAGCGCCTGTGAAGATATCGCCAGCGTCAAACAGGAAAACAGCCTCTTCTTTTGATCGGATGTCGTCAATGAGGGTTGTCATTTCCGCCAAGCCACCGATCATTTCAATATCGTCGCGCCAAAAAGCGGGGATCGGGTCGTAAGCGCTTTCAACATCATTGGTGAATAAGATTGTGACGGTTTTATCCGCGTCAGATTGTATTGTGGTTTCGGACGCGTTGGCACATCCAACAGTGAACGCAAGCACTCCCACTACAAAAAGGCTGATAGATTTCATTTTGCTTCCTCCCACCGGAATTGCTGACTGGATACCGACCCCGAAAATCTCAACAGCGATGGTTGTTACTTTAGGGGCAAAATATGAGCGTTGACAGTTTTTTTCCCGCAGATAGTCTGCAAACCCTAGGGAGACATCATATGACGAAGCTTTTAACTACACTGGCTCTTGCGCTTGCACTTACAGGTCCGATCCAGTCTGACGATGAGAAATCAACAGAGCCGAAACCACAGTTAGAGGGTTTGTCAGCAGAAGCGGCTGATGGGGTCGATAAGCATAAAAAGCTTATTCAGGAAGTCATTGATAGTTTGTTCTCATACTCTGAGCTTGCTTTCCAGGAGTTTGAAACGCAGCGTTATATGACCGACCTTCTTTCAAAAGAAGGGTTCAAGGTTGAACAGAATATCTCTGGTCTGCCGTCAGGCTGGTGGGCAACTTGGGGTTCAGGTAAACCAGTTATCGCACTGGGGTCAGATGTGGATGGTATTCCGAAATCGTCACAGATGCCGGGTGTTGCCTATCGTCAGCCAATGGTAGAAGGCGCGCCGGGTCACGGCGAAGGTCATAATTCAGGTCACGCGGTCACTATCGCCGCTGCACTATCTGTCAAAGAAATTATGGAACGCGAAAACTTGCCTGGGACGATCGTTATCTGGCCCGGTATCGCTGAGGAGCTTGTGGGTGCCAAAGCCTATTTCGCGCGTGATGGCCGTTTTGATGATGTTGATTTTGCGCTCTTCACGCATGTTGGAAAGAATCTGGAAACGTCCTGGGGCGGTGACCGCGGAACGGGGCTGGTATCTGTCGAATATACCTTTGACGGTAAGTCTGCGCACGGAGCTGGTGATCCATGGCGCGGTCGAAGTGCGCTGGATGCAGTTGAGTTGATGAATGTTGCCTGGAACTATCGGCGCGAACACCTGCGTCCCCTTCAGCGATCGCATTATGTCATAACGGATGGGGGTGATCAGCCAAACGTGGTGCCATCAAAGGCAAGTGTCTGGTATTTTATTCGCGAGATTACGGCTGATAAAATCCGCGAAAATTTTGATACCCTTCAACGCATTGCCGAAGGCGCGGCCTTGATGACGGATACCAAGGTTAGTCGCCGCATTATTGGTTCCGCG
>CAZGVP010000538.1:0-2055 GCA_964529135.1 uncultured Caulobacterales bacterium
CTAGCATAGTCGTAAGGTACATTCGCTTGCAAGCATGCTTTTTTCTTGCGTAAAATGCTGGATTTATGATCATTTCCCCGTGTCGCGATAGCCCCATTTATCAAGAAAATAGCCCCACCGTGCTTCAACCTGTTGAGCAGCTTTTGTCGTGGGGGTAAATTTGTTTTTCTCAAAAGAGTCTACAGTTTGCAGATAAGCTTCAAATTTACCTTCTGCCTGGCTAAAACCGGGAAGGTTTAATCGATCATAAATGGCTTTAATCGTACCAACCGGGTCAGTATCCAGGGCTTGATAACCTATCTCGAAATAACGATCATCGCTTAAGTTTGCGCAATCTTCTTCCAGTTGGTTCATCATGCGCGGGTAAACTGATAATATCGCTTCATCAATGTCCACATGGTCATAACCTTGCAAGGCAAATTGTTTCAGTAATTTCGCATAAAAATTTTGCATGGAGCGGAAAACTTCATGGGGATTGCGATGGATATGAATAAATTTTGCCGTCGGGAATAGGCGCTTCAGGGTCGCTAAGCGACCTGTGTAAACAGGATTTTTAATCAGCAAAGGTTTATTATCATGATACAGATAAAGCTTACGCATCAGATATTGAAATCGCTCTTCCCAATCGCTTATTTCTTTTTTGCTGCACCCATCAAAGAAAAGCCCACGGTTTAAGTAATTAGAAAAATCGCTGGGAAAATATATTCCATGATAGAATGAGTGTGGCGACATGTTTGCTAAGGCAATTTCATCTTCCTGTGGGCTGTCTGGTTTTACAGGGATATTATCAATATAGCGATGTTCTGGCAGGGCACGTTCCAAAATTGGACTAAACACACGGCCTAAACCAAATAGATCCCATGGCAACCCGGTAGCAACGGGGGGTACATAACTCCATTCATCGCTCTTGGTCATGATATTATAAAGATGCGTTGTACCAGAGCGCCAATGCCCAAGGATAAAAACGGGTGGTGCCATCGTTTCCACATCCGGGAGTTTTGCTTCAAGCCAGATTTTCTCTGCCAGAGAGAAGGGTGCCCTTGCCAGAGCAGACAGCCCAATCATCGCCCCTTCGAGCGGTTTTTGTGGCAAGCCAGATCGCCCCAAAACCTGAGTGAGTGTTGCAAGGTTAGCTCCGTTCAGCGGGTGCGCCATTGATATGTCCTAGCTGTCTTGTTGACCCTGTCATTTTTAGGTCAAAAGCTGTTGAGTTTTATCAAGATCGTTTAGCGCAAGCCCGAATGGAAAACCAGATAGCCGTGTACAAGATTACACATTGGTTGAAAATATGGGGGCCGAAGATATGCGGAAAATTGCGATAAGGGGTAATATCTCAGTATTCAGCGGTTGTGCAAAGAGCGCTGTTGCCTGCCTCTCTCCGACCATTTTTAAATTGTTCAAAATTATGCCTACTCTGCAGGAATTATATCCTGTTGTGTAATTGGTGTGCCTCTACCGATTTGTTCGGTGAAGTTTGGCTGTTTCTTGCCTTTAATAACATAGATAAAGAAACGACGGATATCGGCGCCGATGGCGTAGAGCGATGGCACAAAGAATAGTGTGACAAACAGGGAAAACAAGACCCCGAAGGATAAACCAACTGCGACTGGCACCAGAAAGGCTGCCTGAATTGAGCGTTCCATCATCAAAGGTAGCAAACCGACAAAAGTTGTTAGTGATGTCAAAAGGATAGGTCGGAACCGTTTAGTGCCAGCTTCAATTACAGCTTGTGCACCATCTATACCGTCTGCACGAAGGCGATTAATGTAATCAATCAAGACAAGATTGTCATTCACGGCCACGCCAGCTGCCGCCATGATGCCGAGATATGAAAACAATGATAACGGCATTCCCAAAAGAAGATGGCCAGCCATAGCGCCCGAGAAACAAAAAGGAATGGCAGCCAGCAGGATTAACATGGGTTCAAAATAGGATTTAAATGCAACGGCGATAAGGAAATAGGCAATACCAATTGCCAGAAGGCCAAGGACCATAATCTCGGAAAAGAATTCTTGTTCTCCTTCAGCGCGGCCAATGTTACTGCGGTTCACATTG
>CAZGVP010000539.1:0-2053 GCA_964529135.1 uncultured Caulobacterales bacterium
GAACGCCAACAAGCGCAACAACAGCGGTCACAAAAGGAAGTATATCCACAAGATAAATTCGATAAACTAATACCTGGGTGGATTCAAGCAATAAAGGATAAAAAAGCCAATCCAATAGGGGTAATACAAGCTGCCTCAAGCAAGCACACTCTGACTTCTGATCAAGTAAAAACGATAAATGATTTGTCCAAGTATGTGCCAAAAAAAGAAGCCGAAAAAACACCAGCAGACGAGACTAAAAAAGCCGCAAAGCTTGCTTGCACAGATGTTAATTTTGAAAAGCTTTACAAGGTATGGATGGCTAATATAGAAAACGGATCAAAAACATCCAAAGCCATGATCGCTATTGCAAAATCAACTTATGATCTTAATGACGAGCAACTGAAAAGGGTTGAAGAGCTGGTCACAGTTAAGACAAAAGAAAAGAAATCGGAGGAGTAACCATGTTAAGCGATAAGCATATTGATGAGCGCCGTAAATTGGTAAACGCCTCTGAGGTGCATAACATTATGGCCGGTTACGATGATGAGGCTGTACCCGTTAACAGTTATCCCCCAGCTATCTACGAGTGGATTGAAAACAAGAAGCCTGCTAAAGCGCCCGGTCTCACACATTTGAGAAAAGAACTGGATTGCGATGTTACAGACGATTTTGTTAAGGCAGCATGGAAGGCATACAAACACAACACCAAGCCGGTTAACAAAGGTTTAATTACTTACGCTAACAGGCTTGCAACAAAATCACGATTTGACTACGACGAAGAGTACGAGAACATCAGCACCTATGCAATGAGAACAGGTGATGAACGGGAACCTGAAGCGGTCGATGAATTTACTGCCGCTACTGGCCTTGCCGTTCTACATACAGGCGATGATCAGCTTCATCTAACAAAGGATGGTGTGGGTGCAACTCCAGATGGAATAATTAAAAACGGCCTTGATATGTTCGAATGCGGCGTAGAAATAAAATGTCGCAACCCCTACACGCACGATGAGCAGAAATTCATAACAGACAACGCATCACTAAAGGATATGGACTTTGATCGCTATTGCCAAGTTCAAGCGGGTATGTATGTATTCGACGTGCAGTATTGGTACTCAGTTAATTATAACCCTAACGGCCATAAAAGCGAGGATAGTCTACATTGGGCGATCATAGATCGAGACGAGGATTTTATAGCTGCGATGATTGAGCGGGTTGCGTTGGTTTTTGAGATCAAGCAAAAACGAATAGATCAAAGTAGTAAAATAAAACGGCCTCCAATTCGCCCAATCGAAGGCATTATTGCGGCATAAACCCACAATCTATTAAGGAGAATATACCATGTTGATATTATCCAGAAAAGTCAACGAAACGATAGTGATCGATGAGGATATTAAGGTCACTGTTTTATCGGTTAAGGGTGCGAATGTCAGAATTGGATGCGAAGCCCCAAAACACATACGCGTTGATCGAGAAGAGATTCACGAAAGAAAATTGGCCGCGCTGGAAAATAATGATACCGCTGAGCTGGAGGTATCTTGACTGATTCAATAGTCGATGGTCCGGCGTTCCCTTCGGATGCAGTTCAGCCTGGGCTTACCGTCCGCCAGTACTACGTGGCTGAAGCAATGAAAGGCGTGATTGGAATGCATGATATGGCTGATGCTGAACTTCTTGAGCCGTCCGGTGTTGCAAAGCTTGCGATACAAATAGCTGAGGCAACGCTCGATGAGCTAAACAGGGTTGAAGCCGCTGAACAGTTGTTGAAAAAGGCAGGTTAATTGAACTGGATAAACAACATATTCGCAGTGGTGGCCCTGATTGTAATCATCGGTGTTTTGTCCTTGATCGGATTTGTGTTTCTTGTTGTTGGGTATCTCAACAATATATCTGATCGTGTAGATAAAATAGAATACACAGAGCTTGAAGCGGCTGAGTTAGCCGACGCTTTTAATCACGACATGTTTATTTGAGGCTTGCAAATTGACCGGAGTATTAATTTTCATTGGCGGGTATGTTGTATTGCGAGCAATAGAGTACGCGATAACAAGCTACATTAGCTCAGTAAACT
>CAZGVP010000540.1:0-2045 GCA_964529135.1 uncultured Caulobacterales bacterium
CAATGCCATCCTTGCTGCAGAGTCTGCTGATCAGGCGCGAGGAGTGGCCGACGCGCTATTAAATTTCTCAGAATCGCTCGGCGGTCCGTCGGACTTCATTTATCTATTGGCAATTTTCGCGCTCGCTATCTTTGTGGGCTATTACGTTGTCTGGTCGGTGACTCCGGCGCTTCATACGCCGCTGATGTCTGTGACCAATGCGATTTCATCGGTGGTGATTGTCGGTGCCTTGATCGCGCTTGGTGCCAATCTGGTAGGGTCTGAAGCCGGATTGCTTCCGAAATTTTTGGGCTTTATTGCCGTCATCCTTGCCAGTGTGAATATATTTGGCGGGTTTTTAGTCACCCAACGCATGCTCGCCATGTACAAGAAAAAAGAAAAATAGGGGATCATTCGTGTCAGCAAACCTCACAGCACTCCTCTATATCGTAGCAGGTATCCTGTTTATTCTGGCCCTGCGCGGGCTTTCCTCACCGGAAACATCGCGCCGTGGCAACCAATATGGAATGATCGGGATGGCCATTGCCATTATCACCACATTCTTTGCACTTGAAGATAAAAGCTTCGGCACTTGGGCCTTGATTGCTCTTGGTATAGGTATTGGCGGCGTCGGTGGCGGTGTGATTGCTAAACGTATTGCGATGACCGCAATGCCGCAATTGGTGGCAACGTTTCACTCTCTTGTTGGTTTATCGGCGGTGTTCATCGCATGGGCGGCATTTCTGGCACCAAAAGCTTTTGGTATTGGTGAGCCTGGCCATATTCACTTGCAATCCATCGTTGAGATGTCTCTGGGTGTTGCGATCGGCGCAATCACCTTTTCTGGTTCCGTGATTGCTGCGTTGAAACTAAGCGGGCGGATGAGTGGCAAGCCGATTATGTTACCTATGCGCCATGCCATCAATTTGGGGCTCGGCCTTGTGTCGTTGATGCTCGTTGGCATGCTTTTGACCGGCGAACAACATTGGTCAGTATTCTTGATCTTGACCCTTGTTGCCTTTGTGTTGGGTTTTCTATTGATCATTCCTATCGGCGGTGGAGACATGCCGGTTGTTGTATCGATGCTGAATTCCTATTCCGGATGGGCTGCGGCCGGAATTGGTTTCACACTGGAGAATATGGCGTTGATCATTACCGGCGCGCTGGTGGGCTCCTCAGGTGCCATCCTTTCATATATTATGTGTAAGGGCATGAACCGGAATTTTTTCTCGGTGATTCTTGGTGGCTTTGGTGGTGAAGATGATGCCCCAGCGGGGGCGGGCGGCGAAGATGATCGCCCCGTCAAGCAAGGCTCTGCAGAAGATGCGGCCTTTGTGATGAAAAACGCTGGTAAAGTCATCATTGTTCCAGGTTATGGCATGGCGGTGGCACAAGCCCAGCATGCCCTGCGCGAGATGTGTGATACCCTCAAAGAAGCGGGTGTTGAAGTGAAATACGCAATTCATCCGGTTGCGGGCCGTATGCCAGGGCATATGAACGTGCTTCTGGCTGAAGCCAATGTTCCTTATGATGAAGTGTTTGAACTGGAAGATATTAACTCCGAATTTCGTACAGCAGATGTGGCGTTTGTCATCGGCGCCAATGATGTCACCAATCCGGCAGCAAAAACTGACAAAACTTCCGCGATTTACGGTATGCCAATCCTCGACGTTGAGAACGCCGGTACCGTGCTTTTCGTTAAACGCTCGATGGCATCTGGTTATGCAGGTGTACAGAACGAATTATTCTTCCGAGACAATACAATGATGCTCTTTGGCGACGCGAAAAAGATGTGCGAAGAAATTGTAAAATCTATGGGGTGATAGAGCAAATTCACAAAAAATGTGTACGGTTTTTGTTTTGCGAATCTGTGACTAATGAGAAATATAGAACACGTTCATGACTCATCATTTTGTAAACATGCTGTAGTTACGAATACCTCAAAGCTGCGTTGATTAGAATCACGCATAATCAATAATTTTACGGCGTTGAGAAATCGCGCCCGTAACGAGAGCTATTTTAATATGATGGGTTCGCAATATAACGGACCAGAGTCAGCATAAGCG
>CAZGVP010000541.1:0-2042 GCA_964529135.1 uncultured Caulobacterales bacterium
GTTTGGAAAGCTCAGCATTAACAACGGTGACCCTAATTTCAATTTGGCAGTACGTGGGTATTCCGATGATGCTCTTTTATGCTGCGTTGTTGAATATTCCGGAAGAGACTATAGAGGCGGCGCGCATAGATGGCTTGAATGGCTGGTGGATTTTCTGGAAGGTCAAACTGCCGCTAATATTACCAACGCTTGGCCTTGTGGGTGTGCTGACTTACATCGGGAATTTTACTGCAAGCTTTGATTTGATATACACCTTGCAAGGAGGCTTGGCTGGCCCTAATGGGTCAACCGATGTGATGGGGACGTTTCTTTTTCGTACCTTCTTTGGTTTTCAGGCTCAATTGGGTGACGTGCATATGGGCGCCACGGTTGCCTCAGGGTTGTTTTTCATTATTTTGATTGGTGTTGCCACTTATTTATTTGGTGTGCAACGTCGATTGCAGCGGTATGAAGTCTAATGCGCAGCAATCCTATTTCAAGCCTGGCTATACACACGATATTGATTGCCTATTCGGTGTTGTCTTTGTTTCCCTTAGTGCTTATCGCCATTAATAGTTTCAAGAGTAAAAAGGGGATTTTCAGAGATCCGTTGGCAATGCCGCTTGGAGACCTTTATTCAAGTAAGGGTTATCAAAGTGTGCTCACCAACGGTGATTTTCCACTGTACTTTGGTAATAGCACGGTGGTCACTGTGGTGTCACTCTTTTTGATTCTCTTGTTTGGTGCAATGGCAGCGCACGCCTTATCAGAGTATCGTTTTACAGGCAGCAAGTGGATCGGTTTGTATCTGATTCTCGGCATTATGGTGCCAATACGGTTGGGCACAGTAGCATTGCTTGAGTTGCTTGTTAATCTTGACTTAACCAATACGCTGACAGCACTAGTGCTCGTGTATACCGCACAGGGCTTACCTGTTGCTGTTTTTATATTTACCGAATTTTTAAGATCTGTGTCAGGAGAAATCAAGGACAGCGCACGTATCGATGGTTTGTCAGAGTACCGAATATTTTTTGAAGTGGTCGTGCCACTGATTAGGCCGGTGATTGCAACCGTGGCGGTATTTTCGATGATCCCTATCTGGAATGATCTATGGTTTCCACTGATATTATCACCTGGTGAGGAGACTCGCACTGTCACTCTGGGTGTCCAGCAATTTATTGGGCAGTACACCGTTAATTGGTCGGCTGTATTGGCGGCGCTGTCAGTCGCGATCATGCCGGTGCTAGTGATGTACATTATTTTCTCTCGACAGCTGATTCGTGGCATTACCGCAGGTGCCGTAAAAGGGTAACTAATGGCAACACTTGAACTCCGTAACGTCACCAAGCGCTTTGGACAAACCGAAGTTGTCAGCAATACTTCTTTGCAGGTTGAAGATGGTGAGTTGGTCGTGTTTGTTGGTCCAAGTGGTTGTGGCAAATCAACGTTGCTGCGAATGGTGGCTGGTCTTGAAGATGTCACAGAGGGTGAAATTTTCATCGGTGATCAACAGGTCGATCATTTACCGCCAGCTAAACGTGGTATTGCGATGGTATTTCAATCCTACGCCCTCTATCCACATAAAGATGTGCGCGGCAATCTTGGTTTTGCGCTCCGTCATGCTGGCATGGACAAAACAGAAGTTGAACGTAGAGTAGACGAAGCCGCAGCCATTCTCGAGCTGGAGCCACTCATGTCGCGTCGGCCCAGAGAACTGAGTGGGGGGCAACGACAGCGGGTTGCCATAGGCCGAGCGATTGTTCGCGAACCGCGAGTGTTTTTATTCGATGAACCATTGTCTAATCTAGACGCTGCCCTTCGCGTGCATATGCGAGTCGAAATCTTGAAACTGCATCAACGTCTAAAAAGCACGATGATTTATGTTACGCATGATCAGGTGGAAGCCATGACGCTGGCTGACCGTATAGTGGTGTTGCGTGATGGCTGCATTGAACAATGTGGATCTCCGGTAGAACTATATAAAAATCCCGCGAATCGATTTGTTGCCAGTTTTATCGGTTCGCCTGCGATGAATCTGGTCGACGCCAAAATCAATCAGCAAA
>CAZGVP010000542.1:0-2034 GCA_964529135.1 uncultured Caulobacterales bacterium
GATATGCATCCATCTATAATATACCTGATTTGAACGGGGATATTGTCGACTCGAAGGCATTTGAAAAAAAATATCAAAAAATTTATCCACCCCCCCCCAATTGCGGGGTTATGATGCTTTATCAGCATAAGGTGGATTGTCCGATTGGACGTTGGGTAGGCATCACAAGCGTCAAGAAGGGATTATATGTGATGGGCGATCTGCTCCTCGACAGCCCTAGAGCCAGAGAAGTGTATGCATTGTTAAAAGGTAATGCACTGAACGGTTTATCAATCGGATTTCGGACAGTGAAGTCAGAAAAGCTCAATAAGTCGAAGAGAATTATTAAAGAAGCAGATTTGTGGGAAATTTCGATTGTCAGTTTTCCAATGGCAACACAAGCGCGCATTACTTTTGTTGGTGATGCTGAAATCGCGGAGCCAGAAAATCCCGTACGTGCCGGGGTCTGCACGCAACCGGCCCGGCGCGCGTCGTTCCCCCCCTCCGGCGCGCGCCATTTTTCGCAAACCTCGCAGTTTTCTAGGATTTTGCGAGGGGCGGCACACATTCTTTCTAGCCATTAACAAATGGCGATGAATGTTCGTAATAGTATTTGTAAGGAGTATAGTAATGACCGTAGAAACCAAAGCTCATCAGGGAACCAATGATATTGGAGATGGCGATGTTCGATCCGCGATGGATGAATTTCTGGGTGTGTTTGAAAATTTTAAAGATGCCAATGATGAGCGTCTTGCAGAACTCGAAAAGCGAGGCAATGAAGATGTTGTCCTGAGCGAGAAAGTAGATCGCATCAATGATGCATTAACTGAACACAAAGCTGCGCTTGATCATATTTCCTTGAAAGGACAACGCCCAGGTCGCGCGACATCAGTGCCCATTGTTCCAGATGAACGTAAATCAGCTTTTTTACGCTACATGCGTGCAGGAGATGCAACGGCAATTCACTCGTTGGAAGCAAAATCCCTGAGTACGACTACTGATGCAGAAGGGGGCTATCTGGCACCGCTTGATACGGAACGGTTAATCAATACAACAGTTAGAGATATATCACCCATTCGTCAAATTGCGAGCGTTCGCGAAATAGGGGCGAATGTGTTTCGCAAACCTGTAAGCATTGGTGCTGGCGCTGCGGGCTGGGTTGGCGAAACTGATGTGCGTCCGCAAACAGCAACACCAAACTTGTCCGCGATTGATTTTCCCACAATGGAGCTCTATGCGATGCCAGCGGCGAGCCAGACCTTGCTTGATGATGGTGTGGTCGATGTGGAGCAATGGCTTGCTGATGAGGTTAATGCTGAATTTGCTGCGCAAGAAGGTGCGGCCTTTGTAAACGGCGATGGTGTCAATCAGCCCAATGGGTTTTTGAGCTACCCGATTGTTGATAATGCGGGTCAGGCACATGGAGAAATCGGTGCGATCAATACCGGTATCGATGGTGGTTTTGACAGTACCGATCCAGCAGATGGTTTATTCGACTTGATCTACGCCCCCCCGGCAAACCTATCGCGGTAATGGGCGATTTGTCATGAACCGCTCTGTTGTAGGACAATTACGAAAATTCAAGGATGCAGACGGAAATTACCTATGGCAACCGTCGCTCCAGGCCGGAGTGCCAGCGACATTGCTTGGTTACCCTGTAACCGAAGCCGAAGATATGCCCGATATTAATGTTGGAAGTGTCTCTATTGCATTTGGTGATTTTGAGCGTGGCTATCTCATCGTTGACCGAGTGGGATTGAGAGTACTGCGTGATCCTTATTCGGCCAAACCATATGTTCTTTTTTATACCACCAAGCGTGTTGGCGGCGGTGTCCAGGATTTTGATGCGATCAAGGTATTGCGGTTCTCTGCATAAGCTTCTCGCGCGGGTCTCCGGAGGCATGTGTTTGCGCATGGTTTCCTCTTGGTTGCGCGAATGTCTCCGGAGACAATTTTTCTAAAAGGAGTATGCCGATGACTCTCTCTCTTCTGTCACCCCCGTGTCTTTCCCCCCTATAACTGATCCACGAATTTTGTAATTCTCTACGAAAAAGG
>CAZGVP010000543.1:0-2033 GCA_964529135.1 uncultured Caulobacterales bacterium
CGATAAAAAAGACCGGGCTCTCTTTATCTTGGTGCAAAGCCTGCCAAGTTTTTATGGTGATTTCTTCGGCTATACCGCCAGGTTCGCCCATAGTCATAGCAATAGGCGTTACCGCATGAGGGCGCATTCGGGAATTATCCCTTTGGCTGTGCAGTTGCGCCTTCAAGGCGCATTTCAACGGTGGATTTGCGTTCAATATCACGCAGATAACGTTGACCTAGTAGTGATAGTTGACGACGAAAAATTCGATTTTCTATAGCAGCGCGGGGGGGAACACCAAGGCCCTCATCTTTTTCACAGATGTGAACAACATGAAGATACCCGTCTGCTTCTATTATTGTACTGAGATCACCAGTATTCAGGTCTTCAACGAAGCGTCTGAATTTCGGGGCTATGGATGAAGCTTTAACGTTTTCGAGTAATGCAGTGTTAACATTTGGACCAAGGTCAAGCTTGATAGCCCGTGCATTGCAGACCTCTGCTGTTGGTAATTTCCCAAGCTCCAGTCTTGCATTATTCTCACCGATAGAAACGGGTGCGCTTGCATAGGCTAGCGTGAAGCTTTTTTCGCCGGGCTCAACTGGTTGCTTTTTATCACGTAAGGCAAGGATCATCAGCGCGCCCTCAGAAGGTATCGGATTTGTAACGGAGCCTACTGGTACCGCTTTAATTGCGTCATCTAGCTCTTTGGGAAGTTCTCCAGCCTGAACCCAGCCAATGTCACCACCAAGAGATGCTGAAGTGCATGCAGAAAATTGTTGGGCGGCAGAGGCGAAAGGAACACCGCGACGCATTTGCTCAATTAATTGTAATCCAGCTTGATAATAAGCCTGGATCTGTGCGGGGTCATCAACTGGTATACAAAGCTCCGATACGAGATAGCGCTCTTTGGTGACTTCATCGCGGATAGTTTCGAGAGTTTGATCTATTTCACGTTCATTGATTTTTACACGATCGCGAAAACGCCCTTGAACAAGGTTTTGCCAGCCAATACTGGTTTTAATTTGCTCTTTCCATGCCTCGACAGAGATGCCTTCTCTTTTCAATGCGTCTTGCAATTCTGGAAGGGTGAAGCCTGCTTGCGCGGCAATTTGCTGGAGCTCTCCTTGCACTTCTTTATCTGAGGTTTTCACCTCAAACTTTTCCAGTTCTTTTTGTTTCATTCTCTCATTAACGAGGTCTTGAAGCGCTTGCTGTTGTAGCTGTGGAAGTTGTTCGGGGCGCATACGCCCACCCGATGAAAGGGTCATAAGGCGAACACGCTGTTTTAAATCATAAGTGGTGATCGCTTGATCATTAACCAGGGCAGCGATGGATTCTTGGGCAAGAGCTTGTGGGCTTTGCTCTAAAGCGCCTGTGGGGAAGGGTTGCGAAGGAGGCTGTAGAGCCAGCGCTAAATTGCCAGTATAGTTAGATATAAAAAAGGCGCTAACACCGAAAAAGAGTTTAAAAACAGGTTTTTGGGGCAAAAACATAAGGTCTCGTTCAATCCGCAAATTTATTACTTCAGGCCATCTATAGCGAGTTCTATACCAGCTGGCCACAAATAGCAGGTTTTAATGTAGATTTTGCTATTACGTGAAAATATAACAAATCCCGGAATTAGCAACCTGCTTTTGAAAGAAGTAATTATATGAAATTTCGAATAATTGACGTTAAGGTCGTGTCTGCGTTCCAAAGCCACTTGAAGTCAGGGAATTCAAGGTAAATCTAATCAAAACAGATGTGTTTGGTGGTAATCCGACACCAATGTCTCTGGTACGGTCTCTTCGAACAATGATATCAAAACTGGAGCATTCGTCCTTGTAGCCAATGAGGAAATCCTGGCGAATTGTTCCCTCTCCAGGCGCGTCAAAGGCGACACCGTCCAAACCGATCACTGGAATTGGGTCCGGGTTCAAGTCTTCTCTCCAAGCGGCTCCGATACTCCAATGTTCTGTAAGTTTAAATCTTACAAGAGCGTTAAGCTCTTCTTCTGTGCGTGTGGTTAAATCTAGGGCAGTAAGATCATTCATATTAGTGTGCCAGCTCCT
>CAZGVP010000544.1:0-2033 GCA_964529135.1 uncultured Caulobacterales bacterium
CTGAAGAGTATTTCCAAATTGCCTGTTTCCTCCACCACTTTGTATGATAGCGAAGAATTAGTCAGGCCTTTGCCGACACTGCGCCGTGCGGTTATAGATATTGGTTCAAATTCTGTACGCCTTGTTGTTTATGAAGGCCCCACCCGCTCGCCACTGCCAATTTGTAATGAAAAAGCTTTATGCGGGCTTGGCCGTGGGCTCGGCCAAAATGGTACGCTTGATAAAAAAGCCGTTGGCGATGCGCTAGAAACGTTAACGCGTTTCAGACAGCTCATTGATGCTTATGGCAATCCGCCAACACGCGTGATTGCAACAGCGGCAGTGCGAGAAGCCAATGATGGTAAGGCATTTGTAAAAGCCGTAGAAAAACTCGGATTTAGTGTTTCAGTTCTCAGCGGCGTGGAAGAGGCAAAATACGCAAGTCTGGGCGTTGTCTCTTTTAGCCCTAAGGCATCAGGGTTGGTAGGTGATATGGGAGGTAGCTCACTCGAGCTAACTCGCCTTCAGGACGGGGCGTATTCTAAATGTGCGAGTCTTTCGATCGGGCCGTTTAGATTGATGCAAAGTTGCGGTGATAATTATTCCAAGGTGAACAAAACTATCGATAATGCTTTTGCAGATTTGAAATGGCTAGAGCCGAAAAAATTTGACACATTGTTTGCAGTTGGCGGCGCTTGGCGCGCTATTGCCCGTTTGCATATGGGTTTACGCCATTACCCTCTGTCTGTTCTTCACCATTATACATTATCGAGAGCTGATGCGCGTGATATTTGCACCCTGATTGAACGCCAAAGCAGGCGTTCGTTGGAAGAGATGCCCGGAATTCCTCGCAGGCGACTTGATACTCTACCGTACGCAGCGTTAGTGATGAGCAAACTGCTTGAGCGGCTAGAGATTTCAACAGTGCAGGTTTCTGCTGGTGGTGTTCGTGAGGGAGTGCTTTTCGATGATTTATCGGCTGAAGAACAAGGCTATGATCCACTAATTGCTATCGCCCGGTTTTTTGCTGAACGGTTTTCGCCAGAGCCTGATTATGGGCGATACACTATCGCACTTACAGATCAATTATTTCCGGATGAAACACCTGATCGTGCTCGTCTGCGCCGCATGGTATGCATGATGATGGATATTGGCTCTTACTTTCATCCTGATCATCGCGGAGAGCAAGCTTTTGATATGCTCTTACGGGCACCTATCGTTGGGTTGTCGCATCAGGAACGATTGATTGGCGCGCGCGCGCTGTATCGCCGGTATGATGGACGTCGTGCACCTGGGCTGAATGACCATGCCATATCTTTATTGTCATGGGAGGATCAGCAATATGCGTTGGAGCTTGGATTGGCATTACGTTTTGCGGCATCTTTTGCGCCTAAAGTCGGAGGGCCTTTAATCGGATGCCGGTTAAGCGTGCATAAGGGCAAGCTGTTATTGGAAGCCCCGCAAGACCGCAAGCCATTGATGTTGGATTTGCCAACGAAGCGTTTTCAGTCTTTGGCATCCGCTATGGAACTGGATTGCGAGATTATTTTCGAGGGATAGGTTTGTGCACTCAACGTTGACCAGAAAATGGTATCTCGCTATTTGTATCAATAATAGCAATATTTTGTTCAGCAAGAATTTGTTGTTCCGCAGCTACTAAGTCCCGTTCTATCAAATAGGCTTTGCCGCCAATAATCGCTGTAACACAGACTATGGCAGTGATTTTTGTCAAAATTTTCCAAGCTGGGGAGGTGGCTGATATTTTCATGTGGTTACCATGGCAAACAACTCTTAAAATACGATTGAATGCATGTATTCAATTGCATGACAGATTGGTAAGGGTGCTACCCATCAAATTTGCGCAATCACCAGCTTGTTGTTTTATGTTCTTTGTTAGCGACCAGGTATTTTGAGAGGAAAGTTTCACTAATGGCCGATATATCCCAATCTTTACCCTGGAAGGCATTGAGTGCTGCCGCAGAAGATATGGAAACCCAGCATATGCGCGACCTGTTTGTGAAAGATCCAAATCGGGCTGAACGCTATTCCATAGG
>CAZGVP010000545.1:0-2031 GCA_964529135.1 uncultured Caulobacterales bacterium
AACAATTTCCGTCTCAGGGTTAAGTTTAACATTGAACCGTCGCTCATAATACCGGGCCATCGCCTTACGCAATCCAACGATTCCTTTGGAAACTGAATAACGGTGCGCTTTTGGATTTCTCGCAGATTCTACAAGTTTATCAACAATATGAGCCGGCGTCGGCATATCAGGATTACCCATACCCAAGTCAATAATATCTCTGCCTTCCTGACGCAGGCGTGCCTTTAACGTATTAACCTCCTCAAAAACATAAGGTGGCAATTGTGTGATGCGATAAAACTCGTCTGTATGGTCCATAAAATTTTAAGGTAATAAATATGCGAAAATCTAACGAGATCTTTTATATCGACGATCGTACAGAAATGAAAGATCACCCGCTACGCTGATTTGGCATTTTGCCCGAGTTTTTTACGATTCAAAGATTCCAACGGCTCTATCACCCGAAATTTCATACGAGCATTTTTCCAATCATCAAGAATTGCGCGCGCTTTGAGTGAACGCGTTTCCTGTAAATGTTGTTTCAAAAGTGACAGGCAAATCGCATCTTCATCACTATCATATTCACGAAGTGCAACACTGTCATGGTTGACATATTTTTCCAAGGCATCTGTTTCGTCAAAGATATACGCGATGCCACCAGTCATGCCTGCAGCAAAATTATTACCAACTGTCCCTAAAATAACAGCAACGCCACCCGTCATATACTCGCACCCATTAGCAGAGCAGCCCTCAATAACAGCATTCGCACCAGAATTTCGCACGGCAAAACGACCTCCCGCACGCCCAGCAGCAAACAGATTGCCGGAAGTTGCCCCGTAAAGACATGTATTGCCAATAATCGCCTGATCAATTGCCAGATGCACATCACTAGCCTCACTTGCAACAGGTCTTACCACTAACGTTGCACCAGACAAACCTTTGCCTACATAATCATTAGCGTCTCCATCCACTATGATTTTCAAACCATACGCAGAAAATGCACCAAGGGATTGGCCGGCAGACCCTTTCAAGCGAAATGTCACATGATCCGCAGACAGATCCTCTGAGTTGAATCGACGTACAATATGAGACGATGTTCTTGTCCCAATGGCACGATCTGTATTTTGAACCGGATATGAAAGTTGGACTTTTTCTCGCCGTTCAAGAAAGGCAGCAAGCTCAGGCAAAATTCGCTGATCAAGAGTATCAACAACATCCTGGCGCCCCATCCGAGTAGACCGCATAGGACGCTCCCCCGCATCAGCGCGAGTCAAAATTGGGTTTAAATCCAAATCATCCAGATGTGCTGCACCACGCGAGACCTGATCAAGCAGATCAGCCCTGCCAATCACATCCTCTAGAGACGACGCCCCGAGTGAAGACAGGATTTCCCGGGTTTCTTCCGCAATAAACGTCATCAAATGGACAACATGGTCCGCAGTACCGGGAAAACGCCCTCGCAAATCTTCATCTTGTGTGCATACACCCACCGGACATGTATTAGAATGACACTGCCGCACCATCAAACACCCCATAGCAACGAGTGAAATCGTACCGATCCCATACTCTTCTGCGCCCAGCATAGCAGCCATTACCACATCGCGACCTGTGCGAATGCCGCCATCTGTTCGCAAGGTTACCTGAGATCGTAAATTATTCAGTGTAAGAACATGATGCGCTTCGGCAAGCCCAAGCTCCCAAGGGGCTCCAGCGAATTTAATCGATGTTTGAGGGCTAGCACCAGTACCACCAACATTCCCCGAGATCAAAATCACATCGGCTTTTGCTTTTGCAACACCTGCTGCAATAGCACCAATACCAGATGCAGAAACAAGTTTAACGCATACCCGCGCATCTGGGTTGATTTGTTTCAAATCATAGATCAACTGCGCCAAATCTTCGATTGAATAAATATCATGATGGGGCGGCGGCGAGATAAGCGTCACACCTGGTGTCGCATGACGCATACGCGCAATTGCTTCATCGCGACTTTCGCCGTAAGTGATTAGTTTGCCAATCATAGAATCATAATGTGGCGGCACCGTGTACCCT
>CAZGVP010000546.1:0-2015 GCA_964529135.1 uncultured Caulobacterales bacterium
CCGGTGGTGGCACCAGTCCGTTGCAACGTAGATTTTTCAACCCCAAGAAATTTCGCATCATTTTGTTTGATCAACGTGGCTGCGGCAAAAGCCGCCCGCATGCCTCCGTTGACCATAATACGACATGGGATCTGGTGAACGACATTGAAACCATCAGGCAGCACCTGTCTCTGTCCAGGTTTGCTTTTATGGGTGGCTCATGGGGGAGCACGCTCGCACTTATATATGCGATCAGTTACCCGGAGCGCGTCACAAACATGATCCTGCGCGGGATTTTTCTTATGCGTGAAAAAGAACTCGACTGGTTTTATGGCGGTGGCACCGGGGCAATCTTCCCAGAAGCATGGGATAGGTTCATATCACCGATACCTGTTCACGAGCGCAGCAATCTGATCGAGGCTTATCACAAACGCTTATTCTCTGATGATATCCCCCGCAGCGAACAATTGATGCACGCGAAAGAATGGAGTTTGTGGGAAGCAAGCACCGTAACGAGCATTCCGGACACCAACCGGAATAATGGTTCTATTGACCCAACCTTCGCACTCGCGTTCGCACGAATTGAAGCACATTATTTTGCTAATAATGGGTTCCTTCAAGACGATAACTATATTCTCGACAATGTGGATAAATTAAAAAATATCGACACAACCATTATCCAAGGGCGATGCGACGCCATATGTCCGCCCATATCTGCCTATGAACTCAAACAGGCAATGCCTTGGGCCACGCTTAGTATTGTTGATCGAGCAGGTCATTCAGCGTTTGAACCCGAAATTGCTGACGAGCTGGTCCGCGCAGTAGATAAAATCCATTGCTAATGAGACTACCTGCGGCGTCTCGCCCTATTGTTGGCGCAGGTCCAGTACTATAGGCATCGCTGCAGGAGAATATTATGAGACTTGTTTTATCGGCACTTTTGTTTTGCTTGCTGACGTTGCCCACAGTTGCACATGACAGAAACGGAGACGACCACAAACACACGCTCATCATCGATCAACCTTGGGTTAGAACCACAGGCAATCGAACCATATCAGCAGCTGTATATCTCAAAATTGATAATCAGAGTGGTTTCCTCGAGAAACTAATGTCGGTTGATACTGAGCTTGCGGGCAACGTTCAAATTCATCGATCGCAGGAGGTCGATGGCATCATGCAAATGCGCCATGTTGAGGACCTGCCGATTGCTCCTGATGAAAAGCTCGCCCTTGAGCCAGGTGGCTATCACATCATGCTCACGCGTCTAAAAAAACCACTCAAGGAAGGTGATGTTTTTCCAATGACACTGACCTTTGACAAGGCAGGCGATGTGACCGTTTATGTTCTGGTCACAGGGATCGCCGGACTAGAGGGGTAATCGTGCCTAGGTGAGCCAACCCGACAGTTCGCGCCGAACCAGCCTCTCCAACATCGTCATTCCTACTGCTTCCGCGTTCAGACATGGGATATAATGAAAGTGCGTCCCACCCGCTTCCATAAAGGTTTCGCGTAGCTCAATATTGATTTCTTCAAGGGTTTCAACACAATCTACGCTAAAGGCCGGCGCTAGCACCGCGAGTTTCTTGACACCGTCTTTCGCTAACGCCTCAACGGTTTTATCGGTGTACGGACTTACCCATTCCGTGGGGCCAACCCGTGACTGAAAACTACTAATAAGTTTGTCATCCGTAAGGTTCATCTTTTCGGCGAGTAAGCGGCTGGTTTTCCAACAGTGACATGGATAGGGGTCGCCTTTATCGAAATATGCCTTGGGAATAGAATGGTAAGATGCCAAGATTTTGTCTGGCTCCCAGTCGAGCCCTTTCAAGCTTGTTTCAACACTATTCGCGAGCGCATCGATGAAGCCTTCGTCATCATGATAAGGCGGCATGGTCCGAATAGCCGGTTGCCAGCGCATTTTCCCAAGTATTTCAAAAACCTTGTCATAGGAGGATGCAACCGTGGTCGCGCTATATTGCGGATAAAGCGCAAATACCAGAATACGATCACAGCCCTTAGCCTTAAGGGCGTTCAAC
>CAZGVP010000547.1:0-2012 GCA_964529135.1 uncultured Caulobacterales bacterium
ATGCATTCGGATCATTTGCTACATTTTTCCACTTGGCGTATCTCTCTGCGGCTTTCTGCTTATCTTTTGAAGCTGGCACAACTGATTTTGAAACCTTGTTATTTATATTGTCTGCGCTTGGGTCTTTATTGATATTTTCCCAAATAGAGTAAAATCGTTCTCGTTCTTCATCAGTCGTATTAGTTATTGTTATCGGTGGCAGTGTACGCAACATTTGAGATGCCCATTTACGCTCCTTATCCCACCATGAATCTGGGTTATTCACTATATTATTGAGATATTCATATTTAGGAAGCAATGGCCAACGCTTGAAGGCATAACGTCCTCTGTCGTCAATCTCACGACCATCGACCCATGGATTATCTATATAATAATATTGCCAGCGTTCTGTTGGGCATTCTTCAGGATTATCATAATCGGGGTCTAGGGGTTTTGGCAGCCAACGCGGAAAAGCCATCCAAGGCTGATTGTTTTCATGTTTTCTTTTTGCCGAGGGTTTTATTCCATGTATCCAGCCTGCATCCGCCGCACTTAAATTAAACATACCGTATTTCTTATCGAACTCTGTGTAATCAGAGCCTTTGTACGAATGAAAATACCTATTAAAATGCTCCTCAGAATTGCCAAAGTAGAGCATTCCCCAGCTTGCATAGAATACCTTGGCTTCCTCGCTTTCAAATCTCTCAGAAACTTCTGGATTGTCTAAATCATAGCGACACCATGCGTAATCTAAAGGTCTTTTGTCTGCTTTCGCCCTTCTGTATTCTTCCCATTCTTTTTTATCTTTTTTATACTTTCTTACCTCTTCTTCAATGCGTAAATGTCCTTCAATAATTTCATTCATCGTTAATATCCCCTCGGTGCTGGTAATGCTTTAATGTCGTTATCTTCTCCGCTATCGGCCGCAACCATACGACGCATCGCAAAATGTCGCTCTGACGGGGAAGCATTTGGATCATTAACCATGTTTTTCCACTTGGCGTATCTGTCAGCGGCTTTTTTGTCTTTAAAGCGTGACGGATCAAATGAATAATTATCTGTCTGCTGGTGATGGTTGCTTTTTGCCTGTGGTTGCTCTTTTTGACGATATTCAAATTCTGTATCGTTATAATGTGGAACATCTTGCCAATCATTGTGGTTGTGGTTGGGTGCAGTATTTGAAAAACGCTGTTTCTGTTGTACTGCTTGTTGCTGTTTATTGATTTTGTATTTGTGTACTTCTACCACAAACAATGCGGCCAATTGCTCTGCCCCGATCTTCATACAAATGAAAACTAATATTAGAAAAATTAGCGGGTTTACATCGAGATCGAGAAAAAAGCCTATATACCCTGCCACGTAAAGGCCAATATTAGCACCGAAGAAACCGCCAAGAAGAGAACTAAAAAAATACTCATTGTGATAATTTCTCATCATCACAAACAATAAAATACAAAATATTACTGGGTCTGCGATTAGCATAGTTTTATCCCACCGTATTTGGTATTCCACTCATCGCAAAACTGCGGACTGTCGTAAATACCAGGCATTTCTATCGCATCGTAATTTTGCCGCTGTATCGAAAACGGTTTACCACTAGCGGGGATAACAAAAGCTCGCATCGTTTCCCGTGCGGTCATTTCGTGTATTTCATTCGATAGCCTTACCCCGCGTTCGCGTTGCGCCTGTGAGGTGGTTTTACCATCAGAAACACTACCGCCCATCATTTGTGCAGACACACCCGAATTAATACTGTAGCTGGTTTCCCATGCCAGAATTTTACCCATGCGCTTGCTTAGGTATTCTTCGGTTTCAAGATCATTTGTTGCAAAGCCAATGATTGCCCCTGCGTTGCCTAGAAAGGTTTCCCAATTCTTCGCGTAGTGCTGTTTGATCTGTCCGATATTTTGAATGACGCAAGTAATTTTGCAGTTATAACCGCGTAGAAAACCCGCACTTTTTTCTATCTCCTTGAAGTTTCCAAGTAACGGAAATTCATCGAGCATAAAAAGCGTGGGCTGTGTTCGTTGGTT
>CAZGVP010000548.1:0-2010 GCA_964529135.1 uncultured Caulobacterales bacterium
CTATCGCTATATGGACCCCGAGTTAATCGAAGAGGCAGAAGCGACAGTTACCGCATACTTGGAAAGACACTAATGCGTGGATATTTTGGCATCGGCATCGATGGCATTTCAAAAATCGGCAATATGGGCAACCTTATCCGCACCGGACATGCGTTCGGGGCTGCTTTCGCCTTCGCGGTAAATGCCAAAATTGACCCTTTGACGAATGAGCCAGTAACGCGCCGATTCTCGACCGACACCAGTAACTCAACGGAAAACATCCCCTTTTATCAGTATGAAACCCCGGGTGAAGTCATGATACCCAAAGGGTGTCAGATTGTCGGCATTGAAATTACCGATGATGCAATCGAATTACCAAGCTTTCGTCATCCAACACGCGCCGTTTATGTTTTAGGGGGCGAACGAACTTCACTTTCAAGCGCCATGGCTGAGCGCTGTAATATGATGATCAAAATCCCGACAAAATTTTCACTTAACGTCGCGACAGCTGGTGCTATTGTCATGTATGATCGCTTGCGCACGCTTGGTGGCTTCCCGGAACGCCCCATAATGCCGGGGCGTAAGCCAGACCCAAAATCGGACCATGTTCACGGTCCAGCGCGTAACAGACGTGCAAAGAAAAACACTGTATAATGGCCAAGCTGGCCAGTGCTTGAGGAAAAAGATGAAGTCGTTCGCTGTAAAAATACTCTTCTTCACCCTGATGGTTTTAATAATTGGCCCAATAGTTAGTTCAGGCGTTTTTGCACAAAAACGCGATATATTGGGTAGTTTCAGAGATTGGGACGCGCTTATCATCACTGAGGGCAGCACTAAGACCTGCTACATGATTTCAAGCCCCAAGAAATCGACGGCAAACAAACGAAATGTTCGTCGCGGCGATATCTATATCACTATAACACACCGCCCAAGCGTTGGTGTTAAGTCAGAAGTTAACGCGGTTATGGGCTATCCTCTGCGTCCCAGTAGTGAAGTTAAGTTTGCGATCGATGGCAAGCGCCCTCTCAGCTTTTTCACGCAGGGGAGCGCGGCCTGGGCTTATGACAGCAAGGATGATACAAACGCTGTCGCAGCCATGAAGCGCGGTAGCAACCTTGTGGTAACCGGCACATCCGCGCGTGGCACCGCCACCACAGACACCTATAGCTTATCGGGCTTTACCGCTGCCCATAACGCAATTACGCGGGCCTGCGGGTAGGCGCTTAAATAACCACCAGACTTTACAAGGCATGATTTGGAGCGTATGAAGCGCTCCAACTGAAACCAGCCGCTTTGTGGAACGCAAGGTGGCCCTAATCGACCTGGCGCTTTGATGAAGCAAAAGGCAAGGTGAAAAAGATGCAGATTACCCCTTCGGGCCAAGAGCCTATCATCCAGCCACGTTTAGACCCAACGCTTTCAAGCGGCAAGAGTAACCTTTTAGGCCTTGATCGTGAAGAATTGAAAGCTGCCCTGATTGAATTTGGTGTCCCTGAAAAGCAAGTAAAAATGCGCGCCCAACAGTTGTGGCATTGGGTTTACCATCGCGGCGCAACTTCTTTTGAAACAATGACAACCATATCAAAGGATATGCGGACGAAACTAAATGATCATTTTATTATTGAACGACCACAAATTTCCGAAGCGCAATACTCAGAGGACGGTACGCGGAAATATCTGATCCGCTTTGAGGATGGTAGCGAAGCAGAGGCCGTATATATCCCGGAAGAAGACCGAGGAACCTTATGCATATCAAGTCAAGTCGGCTGCACGCTCAATTGCAAATTCTGCCACACGGGCACCATGCGTCTTGTAAGAAACCTGACAGCCGCAGAGATCGTGGCCCAGATGATGATCGCGCGTGATGATTTAGAAGAATGGGAAAACCCAACCGAAGGACGCCGCGTCACCAACATCGTCATGATGGGAATGGGTGAACCGCTCTATAATTTTGACAATGTCAAAAAAGCGTTAGAGATTATTATGGACGAGGAAGGTATCCAGCTTTCCCGCCGCCGTATCACGCTATCC
>CAZGVP010000549.1:0-2004 GCA_964529135.1 uncultured Caulobacterales bacterium
AATTCGGCCCGTAGTCTTCGGGGCAACCGGTCTTATAACATCAATATGATCTGCCATTCGCACCGCAGCGGTTATGTTAATACGATTCAGTTTGGTGCCGTGATGGCCTGCCAGGCTCGCGGTTATCAGCTTACCATTTCTCTGATTGAGGTGCCTGAAGGTGAAAGCGCCGCTGAGGCAATTGAAGAAAAACTAACCACACATTCCAAACCTGATGGTGTGGTACTTGTAGCGCCACTTGCGAGCGACGAGTCCGTCAGTAAAGTGTTATCAGATCATAAGATTCCAGTGGCGCGGATTGGATCAAGCCGGATTAAGGACGGCGGCGTTGGTGTTGAAATCAACGATATGGCCGCAGCAAAAGAGATGACGGAGTATCTGTTGTCACTAGGTCATGAACGAATTGGTTTTGTTCGCGGGAAAGAAGAGCAGGTAGCAACCGAGGAGCGGTTCCTCGGCTATAAAGCTGCCTTGCAGGCGAAGGGTATTAATGTCGATACCGATCTTGTGAGCCCTGGTAGGTTTGATTTTAAATCGGGTTTACTCGCCGGGGAAAAGTTCCTGTCGCTAGATACTCCCCCAACCGCAATATTTGCAGCGAATGATGATATGGCCGCTGGTGTATTAATGGCGGCGAACCAGCGCGGTATAAGTGTTCCTGAAGAGCTGTCGGTTGCAGGATTTGATGATTCTGAAATAGCTGAGAAGATATGGCCCGCCCTTACAACTGTACACCAACCACTTTTATCTCTGGGTGAAGTAGCGGTTTCGAAGCTAATTGACGTTCTTGGAAGCTCCAATGACGCATCAGATAAGCCAACAATCCTTGCGCACGAGGTGATTGAGCGACAGTCCACAGCGAAGCTAAACTAGGTCGAGAACGAACCGTTCTTTGAATTTCGCTCTAGATCTACTGTTCACTTTCTCATAGCACTAAATGACAACGTTATCAAAACGGTTGACAATTTCCTGCTAGCGCGGGCAATCTCAGCATATTGAGTATGAGGGCGGGGCTGTGTTCCTGCTAAGGGGAGAACAAAATGAAATTGGTAACAGTCGACTTGGTCGTACTGGGAGTTTATGCGGTTGGGCTTTTACTTCTGGCACTTTGGGTCTCTCGGGAACCTGCGGGAGAAACCAAGGATACCGAAGATTACTTTCTAGCTGGGAAATCGCTTCCCTGGTGGGCGATTGGTGCGTCGCTGATTGCGGCCAATATATCTGCAGAGCAGTTGATCGGACAGTCCGGGCAAGGCTTTGTGGTTGGCTTGGCGATCGCCGCGTATGAATGGCAGGCTGCTATTGTTCTTTTGCTTGTTGCCGCTTTCTTCCTTCCGATCTTCTTGAAACGCGGTGTTTTCACCATGCCGCAATTTCTTGATCAGCGCTATGGAAGCGGTGTTAAGAACCTTATGTCGGTCTATTGGATCGCGCTTTACACCCTTGTTAATCTGACAACTGTTCTATGGCTTGGTGGTTTGGCGGTCCAGTCTTTGACAGGACTTGATGTCTTTTGGGCGATGGCAGCTTTGGCAGCTTTTGCGGCGCTATATTCACTCTATGGGGGCCTGAAGGCGGTGGCGCTAACCGACATTATTCAGGTGGTTATCCTTATCATCGGTGGGTTTGCTATCACATGGATTTCGCTTGATTTGGTTGGTGGTGACGAGGGCGCTATGGGTGGTCTCTCCCGAATATATGGCGAGGTCCCTGGGCACTTTAAAATGATCCTTGCGGATGATCATCCAAATTATGGTGATCTACCGGGTATTTGGACAATCCTTGGCGGTCTGTGGGTGCTGCATTTCAGTTATTGGGGTTTTAATCAATATATTATCCAACGTGCGCTTGGTGCGGAAAGCTTGCCTGAGGCGCAAAAGGGCCTGGCGTTTGCGGCATTCCTCAAATTCCTGGTGCCGATCATTGTTGTTATTCCTGGGATTGCAGCACTTCTTTTGACCACTGATGCGCTTGGTAATCAACTGGATGCCAGCCTTTTGAATC